>JAPOXY010000251.1 GCA_026706845.1 Gemmatimonadota bacterium | reverse complement strand
GTTTTTAAGGGAGGCTTCCCATTGTCCGTGCGGTGTTCGAGACCTCAAGACTCTGAAAGTCGCTCCTACAATGTAGGACTCGCCAGGTGTACGACGTCTCACTCCACCATCAAGAGATGCGTAAAGTTTGCTGAGGTCATTTGCGTACTCGCGTAATTCCTCATAGGAAAAATGTTCAAGTCGTTCAATATCAAAAAACTCGAATCCCTGCATGTTCTTCGTTGCTGTTGTCATTACTGCCTCCTTATTGGAATTGCGAGGTTGGTTCAGCCTCGCAAGATTTGTGGGCGTGGATCGCCCTTTCACCTATATATAGGAAATAATATTCGAAATGGTTTTTTTCGGTAAAAATTTTTTTAGATGGACAACAAAGACGAGAAGATCCGACAGGATGTCGCTTTTGGTGTATCCGATCTGCTGTAGATACAGGAGTGATCTATACACGAAAAAAGGCCATCAACCGAATAAGATCGACAGCCTTTTGCTTATGCCT
This sequence comes from Gemmatimonadota bacterium, assembly GCA_026706845.1. NCBI lineage: Bacteria > Pseudomonadati > Gemmatimonadota > Gemmatimonadota bacterium. Next base: position 6,441 of record JAPOXY010000251.1, on the reverse strand, counting down.
GGTCGAGCACCACAATCCCTTGTGGATGCAGTTGGCCACGGGAACACTACATCAATCACAGGCTTGAAATCCAAGCTCTAAATACTCGCACCAAAACGGGGTAACTCCACCTCCGGTCCAGCCTCCTCGTTCTCTCCCCACCCCCTTCTCACTGCATCCCGTATCTTCTTCTCGAATCGCTCAATCAACGAATGAAAGGTCAATCGGTCTTAATTTGCCTGCGCTACTTATTGCCAATCCTCTCCAGCGACCTGTTTAAGCACGGCTCGGACGAATTGGTCCAGGAAAGATATTAACTGACTCTTCCGTGAGTCCATTTTTAAGATGCTGACACTCATCTAAAAAAGAGAAATCGGGGAGTGCATCATCTTTGTTGATAACGAATTTTGGAATCTCTGAAGGGAGTTCGGAGAGAATGGTATTGATATAGTCATCGCGAAAAGCATACCCAATAAAAATTGCCGCACTCGCTTGTTGTACTACAGCTTGCAGGTGCTCATGAAATTTGGTGAAGGGTTCCTCGTTAGGCACTCCTTTATATCCTGGATACAAGATTGAATGCTGTTGATGGTTTCCCGTGAAAATGGGATTACTTATGATAATGCCGTCGTTGCTACGTTGCCAGTTCACAGACCCATGCAGCTTGGTCAACCGTCCATGATTATTGTAAGGAACCCCGGGGGTATCCCAGATGGAGGTGTCCAATATCAGGCTATCAACATTGCTCTTTAGACCTGTTTCCAAATTTATCTTGCCCACATCAATAACCTGTTCCAGCACTCGATCATAGTTTGTCGTGAATATTTCGATATTTGAGTCATATTGCACGAGCCCTTGAAGTAATTGTACCCAATTCGATAGCTTGTCTTTGTCGGGAGGTGTTGCATATAAGTCATACACTAAGGCATTGATGTCATCTTTTAGATTTTCAATTTTATTCCATCCTGAACCGTTCATCTGATGCAGAAACGATGCAATAATATTAGTAGCTTCTGTAAGGATGCCGCTCATGCGATCATGTAGAAGCCATCCAAATATTTTTTTAGGATCACATACGGACAAACAACGGTGCCGAAGTGTAGCCAATTCATCCAAAGTCCACAATATTTCCTCAATATCTATGGGCTGTTCATCTTTCTGAATCTTTAAGAATTCACAGACTTGAAAAAATAAAGGGTCCTTTTTAATATTATCGGGGAGACGACTGAAAAACTCGACAGTGGTTGGATACTGTTCGGGATCAACAGCGGCAGATCCTCCTGCACCTACGAAAACAAGAATCATGGTCTATCCTCCAAATTGTATGTTGCTGCAAAAAATATTAAGTAAAGCTTTCCCCCCATACCCTCCCCACCGCATCCTGTATCTTCTTCTCGAATCGTTCAATCAACTTGAGGTTGGTCTCCACCAGTACCTGCTCAGATTCGATTTCGGCGACGATTTGTTGCTGAATATTCGAAGCGGGAAGAGGTATTTTGTAGCTTTCTACCGCCCGCCTCGGTACCCGTTGCAATCCCCCCGTCCCCGTCATTTGCGGTGTTGCCCATCTGCGGAATGCAGGAGTAGCGACGCACAGAAATATCCATTCGGGGAGTACTTCCTCAGTTGGTCTCAGCACATAGAACTCACTTGAACCGAAGCCGATTCCGTTGCTCAAGCCTTTGGCAATTCCCGCTTTGCCGTTTTCAAAACATGGCGTCACTTTTGCAATTAGTACGTCATTGTCCTTGAAATATGTATAGCTGGAACCAACCTCTTTCAGACATTTGTAATCCTTGGCCTCAAAGTACATCCTATTTTCGCCCATATCGGACATCGGTACAAAGGAAACGATTTTTGCGCCATCCATTGCTGCTATATCTGATTTTCGCGGGTTTACAACACAGGCTTCTCTGACTTCCACCATAGGCCACTCAGGATCAACCGCAATGTTCGGTCGATAGTTCTCCACCACTGCCCGCGCCCCGTCAATCACTCGCTGATAGTCCTCTATTTCCGAGACGATTTCCCGTTGCACTTCAAGTGGCGGTAGGGGGATTTGGATGATCTGGATGTCGCTCTTGTTTATTGATGAGAATGCTGATCCTGTGCTTCCGGTTATTTCTGATTCCAAGCTATGGAGAACATAGAAAATATAGGCAGTGAGTAGCAGATTTTTGATTGGTCTAATAGCGGCGAGTCCCCGTCCGATACAGATACGCTGTGTTGTTAGGTTGACAGGTCCAACAGGAGCACGCACGGACATAAGAATATCGCCTTTCTCAGCAAATCTTCGCGGATCCGTCGTCCATTTTGTGGGTTTCCCGATAAACATTTGTCCAAACTCAGTTTTGCCTTGATAGAACGGCGTCCCTACCCCAGTATCATTGTAGGACTTTCCGGGCGGTGATTGTCCAGAAATGACTTCCGCCACTTCACCCAATGGTACGATAGGAAATTGCGACAGACGAACTGCACTCCCTCGATACCGCTCTCCACTCAAGTTATATTCCCCACCCTCAGCTACTTTTGATTTCTCAACGACGAGTCTGTGTGTGATGGGTTTATCGGTTGTGTATTGCGCTTCAGGTTTTGCGACATTTAGTGTGAGTTGGGGGTCATCCACTGTTTCGTCCGCCCGTAGTCGCGCAAGATATTCGCAAAGTTCCTCTGCTACTTGCGGCAGGTCGTTTTTGTCAATCTCCCGCCGTTGTGCGCCCAAATCAAAACCGTCGTTTTCTACCTTGAAGAAGGCGATGTGGTCAGTCTTTTTCGCCAGTACTTTGTCCAGTATGAGAATGGAAGTTTTGACGCCTGAGTACGGATTGAATACGCCAGCGGGGAGTGAGACGACGGCGACGAGAAATTCTTCCACCAGCATCTTGCGGAGTTGTTTGTGTGCGTTCTGACTCTGGAAGATAATGCCTTCGGGAACGATGATACCGGCGCGTCCTGCAGGCGTTAGATGTTCGGCCATATAATCGACAAATAGCACTTCGCTGCGTCTGGATTGAACGGAGAAGCGGTTGTGTGGACGGATGCCCCCTTTTGGCGACATGAATGGCGGATTGGCGAGAATGACATCGGCGTATTCGTTCCAGTATTCCTCGCTGGTCAGGGTGTCGTATTCAGATATATGCGGGTCGGCAAAGCCGTGCAGGTACATATTCACGAGTGATAAACGCACCATATCGGGCGATATGTCGTAGCCCTTAAAATTGTCCGCCAGTCTCCCTCGCTCGTCTGGTGTAAGCGTAATTTGGCCCTGTTCGTTGGTGTTGGCTTTGCGTATGTGCTTGTAGGATGAGATTAAAAACCCGGCGGTGCCGCAGGCGGGGTCGAGTACGCTTTCGTCTTTTTTGGGGTCGATGACAGTGACGATGAAGTCGATAATGTGGCGCGGTGTGCGGAACTGTCCGGCATCTCCCTGAGAACCGAGTACAGAGAGCAAATATTCGAAAGCATCGCCGAGCCGTTCGGAGTGATCGTATTCAAACTCATCAATGATTTTGAGAAAGGCGCGCAGGGTTTCGGGGTCGCGGTAGGGCAAAAAGGCATTCTTAAAAATGTCCCGAAATAGAAGTGGAATACCTGGGTTTTCTGGCATCCTGGTAATGGCATCGGCGTAGAGATTGAGCATTTCGTGTCCACCCAAGCCAGAGCGCATCAGCTTTGCCCAACCGAAACGGGCGAACTCTCCGGCGAAGAATTGTCGTTCTCCTCCGAGTTCTTCACTTTCGGCGTCCAGGTCGTCCATGAATTTGTAGATCAGTGCTATGGTGATCTGCTCAACCTGACTCTTGGGATCGGGTACTTTGCCCACCAGAATATCGCGGGCAGTGTCAATACGGCGTTTGGTATCTGTATCGAGCATGGGTAGGACTTCCTTTTGTGGCTATTGTTTTAAGCAACGAACTGATTCAATGGTACGTAATCTTTGACATATTCGGGAATGAGTGCGCGGTACTTCTCTGGCACGGCGCGGAAGTCGCGGATAGAGAAGACCGGGTTGGTGGCGAGTTCGGTGTATGCGCGGTTTTCGATGATGTGACGTATCTGGTCGCTGGTGAGGTACGCCTTGAAATAGGTTTTGAGGGCGGGTATGGAGTAGGCATCTTCCGGTTTGTTATCGGCGACAAACTTGTTGAACTCTTCTTCCAATAACTCGTCCTTAGACTTGAAGTGTGGGATGAGGTCAAAGACTTTTTCCAATATCTCGCGCAGAGTCAGACGACGATCTACGGCTGCTGCCTGGCGGAGTTTGTTGAGGGTATAGTATTCCTCGGGCTTGTCAAAGACTTCGCGGTTCACATAGTCGATTACGTGATCCCACTGTCCGGCTTCAACGGCTTTTACTATGGCTTTGTTCTCGCGCACAGTGTCTGCAAATTTGTCGAAGAACATGCGGTCAATTTTCATGCCGTCGTAGCCGATGTGCTCTACGTCAATTTTAGAGAGCATATCTTCGCCCAGGTACTCGTACATACCAATAGGTAGAGTTGGCTCGGGATCGCCTTTATTACTGTGCCTGTACGCAGGCAGTTCCAGTATCTGGTCATAGTTGAATTCGGTTTCGAAGTATTCGCAGTTGCCGAAGAAGTCAAAGAGTTTGAAGGCGGTTTTCTCAGGGTGCGCGATGCGTTCCTTGTGACTGTCGTCTAAGAGCAGGTCGCGGAAATCGTGCTTCCGCGTGCCTCGGCCTTTGATCTGGATAAAGTCTGTGGGTGAGAAGATGGGGCGGAATAAGCCGAGGTTGAGGATGTCTGGACAGTCGTAGCCAGTGGTCATCATGCCGACGGTGACGCATACGCGGGCTTTGCTCGTGCGGTATTGGGGCAGGAAGTTGGCGGTGCCGAGCAGGTTGTTATTGGCAAAGTTGATGGTGAATTGTTGTGCGTCTGGTATCATGGATGTGACCTGTACGGCGAAGTCGGACTGGTACTTGCCGGGAAACTTCCGGTGAGCCATTTCGTTGAGTATGTTGGTCAAGTGAGCGGCGTGATTCTGGCTGACGGCGAAGATGATGGACTTGCCTATTTCACCGCTGACGGGATCGCGCAGGGCGTTTTCGAGAAAGGTTTTGCAGAAAAGTACGTTGGTGGCGTCGGAAAAAAATCGCTTCTCGAACTCGCGCTGTTTGTAGGTTTCCTCGTGGTCTTCGCCCTCGGTATCGGTGAACGAGACGACGAAGCCCTGCTCAGAGAGGAGTTGGGTTGTTACATCGGTGCGGGCGTCAACAACGGTTGGGTTGATCAAGACGTTATCTTTTACGCCATCGAGTAGGGAATAGCGAAAGGTGGGTTGTCCGCTCTCGCATCCAAAGGTGCGGTAGGTGTCGAGTAGCAGGCGCCGCTCAATCTCGCGCGGGTCGCGTATTTTTGGATCAGATGTTTTGACACCCCGCAGGTAGTCGCGGGGCGTTGCGGTCAGTCCGAGTTTGTATCCGACGAAATAGTCGAATACGGCGCGGGCATTGCCCGAGATGGAGCGATGTGCTTCATCGGAGATCACGAAATCGAAATCCGTGGGCGAGAAGATTTTCTGGTATTTGTTGTCGAATAAGAAGGATTGAACCGTGCTGACTACAATCTCGGCTCGCCGCCAGTCGTCGCGGTTCTCTTTGTAAATGACTGTCTCAAAGTCGGCTGAGAGCAACTCTGTGAAGACCTTTTTGGCCTGGTCCTCCAATTCGAGGCGATCCACCAGGAAGAGTACGCGGCTGGCATTGCCAGAACGAAGGAATAGCTTGATGATGGCGGCAGCGGTGAGGGTCTTGCCCGTGCCAGTCGCCATTTCAAATAGGAAGCGATCCTGGCCGTCTTTCACCGCGCGTTGCAGGGCGTGGACGGCTTGCAATTGATATGAGCGGAGGAAGCGCAGTTTGTTGGCATGGATGAAGCTGGGACGTTCGGCTTCGTTTTTCCATGCGGCTTCCGACGCATAATTGGGGCGTTGGGTGAGAACTATGTAGTCATCGCTGACGCGCTCATCCACCAGACGCTGTGGGTTGGGCGTAGTCTTTTGGTAGCTACCTACCGAATCTGGCGTTGGGAATGCGGTAATGATGTAGGGGTTGCCCCGCTCGAGATCCCAGAAGTAGTGCAGGTTTCCGTTGGAGAGGATAACGAATCGGCAGTTCTGTGAGCGGGCATACTTCCGCGCCTGTTCCTTTCCTGCCAGCGGTTGCTTTTCCTCTGCCTTGGCTTCCAGAACGATGAGCGGAAATCCCCTATCATCCAGTAGCAGAAAGTCGATAAATCCTTTGCGGGTTTTCTCGAAGTTGTCCCCGAGGGTGTTGAGATCAACACCTGCTTCGAGGCGAATATTGGCGGGTTTGTCTCCTGCGTCAAAAAATCGCCATCCCGCTGACTCGAGTAGTCTATTGATTTTTAACCGTGCAGTAGCTTCGTTCATCCTGTTCTCTGTGGGAGTATATTATCTATCACCTGGAGTTCTCCCGTT
>JAPOXY010000250.1 GCA_026706845.1 Gemmatimonadota bacterium | reverse complement strand
CAGGTAGTAGCTGGAAGCCAATGGGGGCATGGGGACCTGCCAAAGAGGATTAACTGCCGCGATTTTCGCTAACTGTTGGGGTTGCTGACGGGCTTGCAGTCTATCAGACAATTCATCAATTAAAAAAGACAATCACAGCCGTTTAGGAGTTGGTATGTAGAGGAAGTCTCATATTCCTTTAGTGCTTGCATTACTTTGGTGATGGGTTCTTCGTTTTTGCGTTTGACGTAATTTGATTGACTCGTTCTTGGATATCGATTTCTGGCGTATAGTGAATACCATGTATGCTAACTTGCTCTGCGCCTTGCACATTGTTAATTCTGTCATCCACAAAAATGGCTTCTTCAGCAGTCACTTCCAAACGGGATAGCATACGCTGAAAAATCTTTGGGTCAGGTTTGCGCAAACCTTCTTCCGCAGAGAACATTATCGCGTCAAAACGGTCATCATGAATCTCTTCCTGTACAATTTTGCGTGTCGTGATCCAAGCATCGCTGAGTACGCCGAGTTTATATTTGCCTTTTAATGAGGTAATATAGTCTAACAGATCATAATTCCAGATGGGTTCGCCCCAGAAATCCGCACCTAATTTCTGTGCTTCATCATTTGATATATTCAGTTCATCTCCAATAACTTTCCATAACTTTTCTGGATGTTCTTCCCCCACGAAAAGTTTCGGCGTTAGAGGGTGATAGAATACCATTTGGGCCAGTTCAGCTATTGACATACCAATTTGAGGAATTTGAGTGTCGTCCACTGTTAGGTTTTCTTTTATCAGTACTCCACCCATATCCCAGATGATGGCTTTGATCACTTCACTCCTCATTGAGTAACGCCAGATGAAAGCCGTGCCAGTCGTCGAGATCGTTGAGGTCGGTGCCGAGCCACGCTTTGTCAGACTGGGGCAACCCAAGGATCTCAAGCATTTCGCTTCGGCCAGGCTCTGGCTTGGGGAACGAGAGGATGCGTTCGTTGAATTGGTCAATCGCCTCCTGCGTCAGGCTTTCCGGTTTCGCATTTTCCTTTACCCAAGCCTCGAATTCCAGGTAGCTCGGCTGCGACGTACTTACGAAAGCGACAGCAGCGGTCGAATCAATTCCCAGAGCTTCGAGCAGCAGGCCATCGAACCCGCCTTCACCCGCTCTGTATTCATCTGCCAACTTGCCCTTTGCCGACAGACGCATTTTCAACCATAGCCTCGGAAGGTGAACCAATCCCAACGGGCCTTTTGTCCGGGTGCTGATGAGTGGAACATGTGTCTCCATTGCGACTCTCCTTATTAGTGATTATTGTGCATGGTTTGCGGGGGTGGAGTGATGGGGTAATCTAACGCCACTTTCGTGTTTCGATTGGACATTTTACACAAAATCAGAGGAAAGCGCTCCCAAAAATCCAACTCGCTTTTTCGGATCCCGGTATTGAATCAGTTCGTAGTGTCCAATCATAAATCCTTGTGATTCCCAGAATTTCAAGGCTTCTGGATTGTCCCGTCGGACATTTAAATCGATCCTATCAATTCCCAGGCTATCGGTAATTTCTATGGCTGATTTTACCAGGAACGTCCCAATGCCTCTCCTGCGCCTGGCAGGAACAACGTAGAAGTCGTTTATTTCTGCTCTGGTGCCAGAGATGGAAAATGAAATAAATCCCACTGGGGAGCCTTCGCTTAGCCCCCAAAATACCCCTGGTTCGGTGCTGGAAAGGGGAAATCGATCTGCGAAATACGAATCCCGGCTATCAGATGTACATACCGTATCGGCATGTGGCATGATCTCCAGCCAGTAAGCTTCGACGAGTGGACGAAATCGGTTCTGGTCGGCTGGAGTTACTCGTTCGAATGTGAGTGCGGTCATGCGTGCTCCTTATCAGACATCAAAATAACTGAGTCGATCGCCTTCTGCTTCCCAGAGTTCTTCAAACATTTTTCGGATGTCGGGTAAAGATACGACGGATGCCGTGAGTGGGTCCAATGCGCAAGCATGGAATGCCGCTTCTTTATCTTTTTCCATTGCAGCTTTGACGGAGAGTTCTTGTACGGCGATGTTGGTCATGTTTAATGCGGCGCACTGAGGTGGGAGTTCACCAACGTAACAGGGATGAATGCCTTCTCTGTCAACCATGCAAGGTACTTCAACACAGCATTCGTCGGGAAGATTGGTGATAGATCCGTTGTTCATGACGTTGCCGTTGAAGACAAATGGGACACCTGTGATTTTTGCTTCTACGATTGAAGAAGCGTATTCGTGGGATGCTTGCAGTTTTGGGACTTCAGCTTCGGTATCGTCATCTGTGATGCCTGTGTCTTTCATCCAGGAACGTTTGCGGCCTTCGGGCAATTCCATGTAAACGGGATCGCGTTCTGGCAGGTTGTAGATGTCCCGCAATTCCTGAGTGCGCTGGAAGTAGGGGAGGTATTCTGAATTGTGTCGGGTGCTTTCGGTGACAAAATAGCCAAATTGCTTCATCATCTCGACCCGCACCAGGTCGTCTTTGAAACTGGGATGGGTGTCAACGGCTTTGAAGATGCGCGGGTACAGGTCTTCGCCGTCTTTGTTGAATTTTAGAATCCAGGCCTGGTGGTTAATCCCTGCAACGAGGTAACTCACATCTTCGTAAGGAATGTCAATGCTATTTGCCAGTTTTTTTGTTGTGCCCTGTACGCTGTGGCAGAGGCCGACGTTTTGGATGGATGAACCGATAGAATGCATCCAGGTGAGCATGGCCATGGGGTTGGTATAATTTAACATGAGTGCATCGGGGCAGTGTTTTTCCATGCTTTTGCAAAATGATAGGTGCTCGTGTGCGGTGCGAAGATAACGGAACACACCTCCTACGCCTACTGTGTCGGCGACAGTTTGGTTAATGCCGTATTTTTTGGGGATGTTGATTTCAGATGCGTAAGGTTCGCCCCAGTAGGCTGCGCCTCCAATGGATACGGCAGTGACGACAAAATCTGCGCCGGGCAATAATTCTTCGCGATCCGTGCTGGCGATGCATTTGCCAGGGAGCCCATGGCCATCAATGGCGCGGTTCACGTAATCGTGCACCTGAGTCAATCGCTCTTCGTTGATATCACAGAGTGCGATTGTGGAATCGTTTAATAATTCACGAGATAAAATATCGAGGGACAGTCGGCTTCCAAATCCACTGCCAGCACCAATGATTACAATTTTTGCCATTAAAATCTCCAGTGTTAAAAGGTAATGAAATGAACTCAGCGAGTGAGGAATCAGGAAAACACTGGCGCCCGGAACACATCCTCGAATTCACCGCGGTCCTTCGCCCGCTGATACTCCCACTCGTAGGGCGATTCCCTGAGCCTGCTGGGCCCGTTTCTCACATCGTGCCCGATGTTGCTTTGCCTGGGGTAATGGCTGTAGATCATGAGCCTCCGCGGACGACCGGAAATATTCGGCCTGGAGTTGTGGATCAGCACCGAATGGAAGAGCATGACGGAGCCGGGCGGCGCCAACAGGTCGATTCCCCCATCGAAATCGATCAAATCCGGTAGCACTTCCCACCCCCTTTTGTTGGGCGGTCGGTGATGTTCCAGGTGCTGTTTGTGACTCCCCGGCCAGACATGGAGCGGTCCGGACGATTCGTCGTATGGATCCATGGTCACGGCCGAAGAGATGATCTCTTGCGGGTAATCCTGCGCCAGATAATACGCCCAATCGTTGTGAACCGGAAACCGGTCTTCGCGATCGACCAATGGGATGCCCTCTATCGCTTCGGCCAGCGGCTCTTTGTAGTTCAGTTTCTCCTCCATGAGAATCGGCTCGTCACCCATGAGTTGACGCATGGGTCCGATGAGTCGTTCGTCGGCAGACACTCCGGCCAGGAACAGCGACAGGTCGTTAATGGGCTGGATCTTGCGCACCATCGGCCCGGTAGATGTCTGCAGAATATCGAGTCGCCCGCTTTTTCGCCCGTTGGCCAGGGAAGAGTTGATGATGAGCTCGAGTATCCGGTCCGCTTCATGTTGCATGCGAGCGACTTCCTCGGCGTTGAATGCCTGTGGGAGCACCAGGTAACCGTTCTCGCGGAAGTGCTCCAGGTCTTCGCCTGTGAGTTTCGTTTTCATCGCCATTTCCTCCTCCTATTGAGGTGCTTGATGATGGCCATTTCAAGTTCCGGGGTGAATGATTTCTCAGGCTTCATTCTCGCTCTCTTTCCACAGCATCTTTTATCGCTGCAAACAGGACGGATCTACTTCCACAGAATTTGCTGTGTGTTTGTCCAGTTGATCAGACAATTGGTGGACAACATCTGCATATTCTGGATCTCGTGCTATATTTGTGAATTCTTCTGGATCAGCGTACACATCTGCGAGGAAGATGTCTTCATCTTCAGGTTTCGGTTTTTCGCCATTGAGCAACACATTTTTATCAAGGCGATACTGGCTCGTGCGTATGCAGCTTCGCCGTGGCCAACCGCGATCACCATACCAGTCGCCACGGCCACCGTTGGGTGCCATCTTGCTGAATGGCTGGCCATATCCGATTGTAGAGTAGATACAATCGGGTGGTGGATCAGTGAAAAGATCGCGGCCTTTGAATTGCGAAGGTGTCTCGATGCTGGCAAAAGAAAAGAGTGTTCGTGCAATGTCCAGACTGTCGCAGATGTCATCCTGCACTTGCCCTGCAGGTATGGTGCCTGGCCAGGAGATTAGAAGTGGTACGCGATGCACTGTGGGCGTGTAAGTCAGTTTTTC
>JAPOXY010000249.1 GCA_026706845.1 Gemmatimonadota bacterium | reverse complement strand
CATCGATGCCCTCAACAAAGTGCGCCTACCCCGTCCCGACCGTCAGGTCGATGCGTATCCCCATGAACTCTCGGGCGGCATGCGCCAGCGCGCCATGATCGCAATGGCCCTCTCGTGCAACCCCAGCTTGCTCATCGCCGACGAACCCACGACAGCCCTCGATGTCACGGTGCAGGCCCAGATCCTGGACCTGATGCGCCATCTCCAATCCGACATCGGCATGGCGATCATGCTCATCACCCACGACCTCGGCGTCGTCGCCAGCATGGCCGACTACGTCGCGGTGATGTACCTGGGCAAAATCGTCGAATATTCCGACACGCGCACCGTCTTCAAAGATCCGCGCCATCCCTACACCAGGGGCCTGCTGAACTCCATTCCACAAGTAGGCCAAAAACGCCGCCTGGTACCCATCGAAGGCACAATCCCCGATCCTTTTGAAATCCCACAGGGCTGCGCCTTTGCCCCGCGGTGCCCCCATGCAATGGATAAATGCCGCGAAGAACCACAACTCCTCGAAATCGAATCGGGTCATCGCGTCAGTTGCTGGCTGGAAAACTGATCGCCTCGCAAACGGAACCGGACATCATGCCAGAGAAAAACAATCAGCCCCTTCTCGAAGTTACTGGACTCAAAACCCACTTTCCCATCAAAAAGGGCTTATGGCGAAAAGTCGTCGGCTATGTCAAAGCAGTAGATGGCTTAGACCTCACCCTGCACCGGGGCGAAACCCTCGGCCTGGTCGGAGAATCGGGCTGCGGGAAGACCACAACCGGGCGGTCCATCATCCGCCTGATAGAACCCACCGACGGCGAGATCATCTTCCATCACAACGGCCAGCAACTCGATCTGCGCAACCTCGGCAAAGAACACATGCGTGACCTGCGGAGAGAACTGCAATACATCTTCCAAGACCCCTTCTCGTCGCTCAACCCGCGCATGACCGTCTTCGACATCGTGGCCGAACCCCTCATCATCAACCAGATCGCATCGGGATCTGAACTCGAAAACCGCGTCGAGCAACTGTTCATCCGCGTGGGCTTGCGCCCCGATCACCTGCGGCGATATCCCCATGCCTTTTCAGGAGGACAGCGCCAGCGCATCGGCATTGCCCGCGCCCTCGCACTCAACCCCAAACTCGTCATTGCCGACGAACCCGTCTCCGCCCTCGACGTGTCCGTACAGGCTCAGGTCATCAACCTCCTCGAAGACCTCCAGGAAACCTTCGACCTCACCTACCTGTTCATCGCCCACGACCTCAGCGTCGTCGAACACATCTCCGACCGCGTTGCCGTAATGTACCTCGGTCAAATCATTGAAATCACCACATCCGAGCAACTCTACCAGAATCCCCTTCACCCCTACACCGCGGCCCTCCTATCCGCCGTTCCCATCGCCGACCCCGACGACCACCGCGAGCGCATCCCCCTCGAAGGCGACGTACCAGACCCCGCCGACGCCCCATCCGGATGCAAATTTCACGTGCGCTGTCCCTATGCACAGGACAAATGCAAAACAGAAGAACCCCGGCTCATAGAAATCGAACCGGGGCATCGGGCGAGTTGTCACTTTGCCGGTGAACTCACATTCGGCGAACACCACATCGAACCCGCTTAAAAAATAAAAAAAATGTCTGTCTGCTCCATCCATTCCCTCCCTTGACTTGATACTATTATTTAGTATATTCAAAAATGGACTGGACCGTAACAATAGCCAGAAAGGCGCAAAGGCAAATCGGACGTTTACCCAAACGGGTTCAAAAGAATCTTCTTGCCCTGATCAGAGAGATTGAAGTAGCAGGTCCCGTCCGAGGGAACTGGCCTAACTACAGCTCCCTTGGAAAAAATCGGCACCATTGTCATATTAAAAAGGGAAGACCCACTTACGTTTCTGTTTGGGAAGTGAAGGACAAAAATATCAAATTAGTAGAGGTGACGTATGCAGGTACTCACGAAAAAGCACCGTACTGAAATAGAGACCATCGAACTACGTTTTCTTGGTCCGAAAAAAAAGCGCAAGCAAGCCGTCAAAACACTCGGGTCCATGGGCTTTGTAGATATATCTGATGCAGTTCCATGGCGCGAGTATTTTCCTTATACCGACGAGCAATTGCCCGGTGTTTCTCTATCGGGTGCAAGGGGGAAGGAAGGATTGACACAGCGGGAATTATCCAAGTTGACTGGCATTCCGCAACGACACATTTCGGAAATGGAAAATGGCAAACGGCCTATTGGGAAGGAAACAGCAAAAAAACTCGGAAAAGCACTCAATATAAGCTATAAAGTCTTTCTATAGAATATCAGGAGAAATAATGTCCCTAACACAAGAACAACTCAGCCTCTTCCGCACCCAGGGTTACGCCATTGTCCCCGACATGTTCACCCGCCGGGAAATACGCGCCATGTGCGCTGAACTCGACCGCTTCAAACGCGAAGGCCTCCTCCGCAATGTCGCCACCGACGGAGACGGGCAAACCCATTCACAAACGCAAATCAACCTGCAAATCTGTCCCATCACGCCCAAAAGCGCGTTTTATCGCGCCCTGCACTTTCACTCCAAAGTCCTCGCCCTTGTCGGGCAACTCATCGGCTCTCCCTTTGTGTTCTACCTCGACCAGATCTTTCTCAAACCCGGCAAACAGGGCATTGGCACGGACTGGCACCAGGACAATGCGTATTTCAAAATCACCGATCCCGCCAAAGGCGTTGGCATGTGGGTTGCCCTTCACGATGCCAACATCGCCAACGGCACACTGCACATCGTACCCGACAGCCACCGCGAAATCTACGCCCACGACCGGGATCCCAACAGCGACCATCACATTCACTGCACAGTACCCGAAGAACGAGCCATCCCCATTGAATTGCCAGCCGGGGGTGCTGTCTTCTTCAACTTTGGCATAGCCCATCGCACACTTGCAAACACCACACACAGAGAACGCGCGGGCCTTGCCCTGCACTTTTTGAACACCGACTATATTCCCAAAAACCTCAAAGCGACCCGACGCTATACCCACCTCACAGGTCCCCTTGCCACAGGTGGAAAAAAAGAATACGGCCTTTGCGTTGCCAACACCTGGCCCAATGAAGTAGATCGCCTTCTCATTCCTGCGCCCTTGCCCTCATAACGCGCTGCACCTTTTGAACCTCGCGCCAGAGTACCCGGACCTTACCCTGCGTCTCTGTGGTCACCACAATCTCTTCTTCATCCATCCGCAACAAAATCCCCTGAAATGTTGCGCCATCTCGGGTCTCTATCAACAGAGAATCCCCCACCGCGACCTGCTCTGGGGAATGCACCACCTCGTAATAAATATAAGAAGAGGGCGATGTGGTCTCGCACCCACAAATCCACAGACTCAAAATTGCAACGATTATCAACCTGTTCATAACATGCCTCACAGGGGTTCTGCTGAAAAAACCCGCCACTGATCCACAGGTCGAAATTTCTGCTTGAACTGGCGCAAACCCGATAACCCCAAATCCCCAGCGTCATTTACGCGGCGATAATCAGACAGTGCGCCATAGACTCGCCATCGCAAAAAATACGATAAATCGGGCAAATCGGGATTGGTCTTCGCAACAAAAAAATGCGCCAAATCGGGCTGCATCTTTCCGCTCAGGGCAAAAGCCTCAATCCGCCCCGCCACTTCCACACACCACCCCCACAACACATCTTCTGGCCAAAAATGAAACTGATCAAGCGCTACCCGCGTATATCCCCAGTCCAGCAAAAAGGGATACCGACGTCCCTGGCGCTGGCGCCAATACTTCAACAGCGCGAAACAATCCGGCACATCCCACGCAGTCAAAGCGCGAAAACGGAACGCGTGGGCGCGCTCAAAACGCCGCACACGCTTGCGCACATCTCTAAAACGCCGTCCTTTCGCCGCAGCAATCTGCGATGGATCGTAAACGTATTCCGCGTCTTTATCGCGCAGCGCAAACCGCCCGACATCTACATATCTGGCATCACAGGCGTCTAACCACAAAATTCTCGGCAAACGACCATCCTGATGAGAGGCGATTTTGTCAATAACCCTCTTCAGCGTATCAGCATCACAGGGAACAGGCGGCAGCAGCAAGTCAACACCTTCTGGACGCTGTACAAACAGACACGTACTTCCCGCAATTTCATCGACACACACAATCCGATTGGGTGCGAGACTAAAGGCACACAGAAAAGGCGGAAAATAACACCAGGCCCGCTTATTTGCGCGCAAAAACACATCGCGCAAATACTCGCCATGTGTGGGATCAATGGGATGCCCGATCACCTTGTCGCCGCCTTTTGAGATCAGCCGTGTACAGTGCCCCGCGATATGTGCCAGTCACAAGAGGCTGTGGCTTCCCGGTAGAAATAAGACGAATCATCTGACTGACCCCACCCAATACCTGGGCACCGACATATTCATTAAAATCCGGTATGATTTCCACAGGCGCAAAGCCCATCTCGATCAATGAGCCAATCGCCCGTACTGTCTCATCTGGTGAACGACGGCCAAAACTCACAAACCCCTGCTTACCCACCTCGGGCACCAATGCATGAGCACCCCGCGAAACAAATAACGACAAACCGGGTGACGTGTAGGGTGGATCGGTAAAAAACACATCCATTTGTCCGCACAGATCAGACGGAATATCTTCGCGCAAATCGCGTGCGATCACAGTAATAGGCAACCCTTCGCGTTCGCTTATTACACCTAAAAAGTCAACGAGCCGCCCATCGCACTCCAGCACCACCACCTGCCCGAGAACAATCTCCAAATGCTGCGCCAGCAATCCCACCGCTACAGACGTCAGATCATCGTCCCCAAGAACGAGCAGATTGCGCCCTTCGAGAGCATCGTGTTCGTACAAATACACGGCGCGCCTTAAAACAGTCTCGGGCGTTGCATGGGACTGATCCAGTCTAACATCGACCTTTGGTCGCCTCTCAACAATATCTGCAAAACGACCGCACACATCTTTCAAAACCACAGGTATCGGAGGTACCCCCGGGCGCGCAAAGCGTTTGCGGCACGAAATCCCCAACTCCGATTGCACAACACTCAGACCCTCACCCGTGAGCGAAACCCCACCTTTTCGCGTCAAAACACCTCTCTTTTCCAATTCACCCCGCACCGCGGCAACCACGGGAACGGGCAAACCCACCTCCTGGGCGACATTGCGAATGGGAATCTGCCCAGCCATAAAAACCGTTCGCAAAATGCGACGCACACCCTCGGAACCTTCGGCCAGCCGCGCCCGGGTTGCCACCTCGTGCAGCAAGTCAACGGAAAAATTTGACCTATGCCGTTTCGGAATCAGTGTTATCGCTGGCCTCCTCGTTCACAACCTCGAGATCATCGTCCCGAACAAGCAAATTTTCATTGTCCTTGCGATGTCTTAAAACCACATACATCAAACTCAGCCCCGACGCATAAGTCGCCTGAACATAAGCAATCACAATCCCCGTAATCACAATGAGCATCACCCCGAGGATACCACCACCCCAGACCTCTGTTCCCGACGGTGTTCCCGGCACGGGCAAGCTCGCAAACAAATCATCCCATTTCTCCGGCACAAACAAGAGATAATGCGATGCCACATAAAAAAGATTGGCCAGTTTAACATCCATAAACAAACCACACGCCCAGGCAATCAGACCAATCGCAGCCATAGTCAAAACCCCCAGCACCATCAAACTAACCCACACCGCAACAATCATCCACACCGCATACAAAACCAATCGCCAGGGCTGTGACCACGTCAGTGAAAACGACTGTATCACAACATCTAAAATATCAACCCCCTCCGTACCCACAATAGCTGGAGACATAATCACAGCAACAACAAATACCAGACCGATAAACACGGCCAACAATGCCGCAAAAAAAATGGGAATAAAGCACAGCGCGAAAACGATCTCACCCACTGCGGGAATCCATCCAGCAACCCACCCAATCACAACGCCGCCAATCACAAAAAGGGCAAATAGAGCAAGCACGGCAACAGGACCAAACAGCACGGTTTTCCAGCGCGCGCTTGCAAATCGGCAGGCATCGCCAACCGAATAAAAATCATCGCCTCGAAGCTGCTGAAAAGTAATCTTGCACATCATACTGGTCGTCACAAACATCACCGACAAGGCAAACACCATGCCCAAAACGTGCAACCCCGTACCGAGCAGATCAAATTCACCGATCGTTGCGCCAGGGAATAAACCGTAGCGCTGCCACAGACCCGCACTGCCCGCACGGACATGCGCGATAAGCAACAAACCCGAATAGCCCGCCCAGGCCGCGATTAGCCCCAACAGCCCAGCCCAAATTTTTTTTCCAGACCAACCCAGTCGCACACAGCGAAAAATATCTCGAATATCAAAATGCAGATTCATATTGCTTCTCACTTCTCAGATGGTTCCTCTTGCTGGCTCACATTGATCATCTCTCGAACCGCAGTCAAAAAATCGCCCAACTCCATATGCGATGTTTGCGCTTGCGCGGGCTTGCTGCGCACCTCCGGAGGCAACGGCACATGTCTGAGCCTGACCTGGCGATTTCCTCCTTCACCCACCTGCACGGCATAACACCCCTGTCCCAATCCCATCGGCCATGGAGAACCAAAATTGTCGCGCTTCGAAAGAAACAGCACAGTCTCTTGCCCCACCACAAACTGCGGCATACCAGGCACATACATGCGCTGCCCCTCCCACTCACCGCCGGGCAAAGTCAGCACCATTTCTAAATCAGCCTGCCCTTTGACCACCTCCATAACTCTAAACCGCGTCTGGGTAAAAATACCCTCCCGATCGGCAAAAACTGCATTATCGCGCGCGAGACATTTGACATATACAATAGTCTGCGCGGTTTCGCACATCTCTTCAAAAACAAACGTCTTCACAGTCGTCGCCCAGACGGGCGTCCACCCCATAGCCATCAACATCAGACCTGCAAACAATCGTTTATACATTCTCCTACCTCCTGAAAAAAACAGCAACCAGTAAACATCTCAAATATCATCTCTTATACATCTCAACGGGCAAACAGTTGCAAGACGAACTTAAAACTACAACCCAAGCGATTCAAACACCTGTGTCGCCAACCTCAACGCCTCATCGCGTCGCGTTACACGCCCTTCTAACTGTGCATCTTCAACAGCCCGCAACACCTTCTTAAACGCGGGACCGGGGTTTTGTCCCATCGCAATCAAATCGCGTCCATTAATCAGCGGCTCGGGACGAATTTGTTCTGGCTCTAGATTCTCCAGCGCAGCCTTACAAAACGCATAATTGTCCAACGCACCATGGCTCGACAAACAATCGATCCGGTGCAATTCCAGGTGATCTTCAAACCGATCCGTACGCAAAAACCGCTTCAACGTACTCGGGCGCATCTCCTGAACATGCATAAATTTGTGGTGATCTGCCACCAACGCCGCAATATGCTTTATCTGCTCCGACGAAAAACGCAACCTTCTGCAAATCTCCTCGGCCATCTCGCGCCCAACTTTTGTATGATTGTGAAACCGAATGCGATCCCGCACCTCATAAGTAGGGGGTTTGCCCACATCGTGCAACAAAATACCCATCGCCAACTCTACAGAGGGATTGTGCATCAAACCCAACATAATCAGCGTATGGGTCAACACATCTCCCTCGGGATGAAACTGAGGCGGTTGAGGCACGCCATCCATAGCCACAACCTCGGGCATAAAAACCGCCATCAGCCCCAGATCAATCAGCCAGCGCACCCCCAAAGGCGCGCACCCCTCGGTCAAAATTTTGACAACTTCATCGCGAATGCGCTCGAGACTTATAAACTCGATACTCGCGCTCAGTTCCCCAATAGCCTCTCGCGTCTTATCCCCAAGGGGCCAGTGATACCGACACCCAAAGCGAATCGCGCGCAACATACGCAATCGATCTTCGCGAAATCGGGCATGCGGATCGCCAATCGTGCGGATCAGCTTTTTTTTTAAATCAACCTGTCCCCCCACATAGTCGAGCACAACATCTGCCACGGGATCGTAAAACATCCCATTAATGGTAAAATCGCGCCTCTTCGCATCCTCTTCCTCATCCACAAACACCACACCATCGGGACGCCGACCATCGGAATACCCCAGATCGCGGCGAAAACGCGCCACCTCATAATGATAATCACCCAGCCGCACAATCACCACCCCAAAATGCGCCCCAACCACCTGTGCATGCGGAAAAATGCCGATCACCTGTTGGAGATCGGCATTTGTGGCAATATCGTAATCGCGGGGCACCTGCCCCATCAGCATGTCTCGCACGCATCCACCGGCCCACAAAGCGCGAAAACCCCGCGCCTGCAAACGACGCACAATTTCCAGCGCGCCCGTGCGTGCATCCTCGTCATTCGTCACATCAAATCACCTCTTATCATTACTCCTTCACCGTCACCCGCTGAATACGCGCACCCAAACTGCGCAAGCGCGTATCAATTTGTTCGTAACCGCGATCAATCTGTTCGATATTTCTAATCACACTTTCACCCTCGGCACACAAAGCCGCAATAATCAGCGCCATACCCGCCCGAATATCGGGACTCGTCAAATGTTCGCCATAAAGTTTTGACGGTCCAACCACCACAGCGCGATGCGGATCACAAATCACAATCTTCGCGCCCATATCAATGAGACGGTCCAACCAGTACATACGCTGTTCAAACATCTTCTCAAAAAACAGCACCGTACCCCGCGCCTGTGTCGCCAACACAATGGCAATACTCATTAAATCGGGTGGAAAACCCGGCCAAGGATCGTTGTCAATGCGCGGAATCGCATCGCCCACATCCGGCATAATTTCCAGCTTTTGAAAGGACGGCACCACAATATCCTGGCCATCGACCTCAACTTCCAGCCCCAACCGCCGAAACACCATCAAACTCTTGCGCATATTTTTGGGCGCAGCATTGACAATGCGAATCTCGCTATTGGTCGCCCCTGCCAACCCAATAAAACTGCCGACCTCCATATAATCTGGACCAATCGTATGCGTTGTTCCACAGAGCCTCGACACGCCTTCAATAACCAGTTCATTGGTCCCAATACCCGAAATTTGAGCACCCATCCTGTTCAGCATCAAACACAATTCCTGCACATGAGGCTCTGAAGCCACATTGCTCAAAATAGTCGTACCCCGCGCAAGAACCGCTGCCATCACGGCATTTTCAGTGCCAGTCACACTGCGCTCATCTAAAAAAATGTCCGCCCCCACAAGACCTCTGGGCGCCTCAAAATCGTAAATGTGATTGGTATGAAAACGCACACCGAGTTCTTCCAGCGCAATCAAATGCGTATCGACCCGCCGCCGACCAATGCGGTCGCCCCCAGGTCGCGGAATAGTCGCCTTCCCAAATCGCCCCAACAACGGACCGGCAAACATAAAACTGCCGCGCACTTTCCGGCACAAATCGGCCCGCAACACAGACTTGCGGACATCCCGTGTACAAATAGTCAGTTCGTGATCACCCGAGTAGCGAACCTCTGCCCCCAGATCGCGCAAAATTTCGACAATAACGGCAATATCACCAATATCAGGTACATTTTTTAGCACCACGGGTTCTTCAGTCAACAAAGTCGCCGCCAAAAGAGGTTGCGCCGCATTCTTATTGCCAGCAGGAACAACAGTTCCAGACAAAGGATGCCCACCCTCGATAACAAATTGTTCCATAAAAAACATCTCCAAACTGTGTTATGGAGGAGAAAAAAACAGGTAGCTTCGTGGTTATGCTTATCATAGAACAGATAGGGAAATATTTCAAGAGTAAAAAGGTAAAAATCAGCCTCTCACTTCACACCCCTCTCCATCTCCCAATACAACTGTCCACATCCAGCCGCAATATCATCTCCCTTGCTATAGCGAACAGTTGCTGTCAATTGCGCGTGAGACAAAATATCGACAAACCGATCAATTGCTTTCTGCGGAGGGCGTTCATAGCGCGCATCTTCAATGGGATTCCATGGTATCACATTAACTTTACATGGAATATCGCGTACGAGGTCAATCAGCTTGTATGCATCTTCGGCTGTATCATTAAACCCGTGCAACAACACATATTCAAACGTCACCCACCGTCTGACCTGATCGTAATAGGCTCTCACAGCGGACAGGAGTTCTGCAATAGGCCACCTGCGATTAATCGGCATAATCTCTGACCGCTGCTCATCGGTCGTCGCATTGAGCGACACTGCCAATCCAATCTTGAGTTTTTCTCGCGCCAGTTTTGCAATACCCGGCACATGACCAACCGTTGACAATGTAATGCGACGTATGCCCACAGCCGCCCCATAATCCAGATTGATCAATCGAATAGCTCGAATCACCTGATCGAAATTCAGCAAAGGTTCTCCCATCCCCATCATCACCACATGCGTCAACTCATCGCCCTCCGCACGCAAAAAACGCTGTGCGTACAACACCTGCTCGACAATCTCTGCCGCCGTCAAATTGCGAATCAACCCCATGCGCGCGGTCGCGCAGAACTGGCAATCGAGCGGACACCCCACCTGCGACGACACACACAGCGTGCGACGCTTGCCATCCCACATCAAAACACTCTCGATAAGCCGCTTATCGGGCAACTCAAACAAAAACTTCACCGTATCTGTTGACGGAGACCTCAATTCACCAACGCAATTTAATCTCAAAAGCGTAAATTGCTCATCGAACTGCGCGCGCACGGTTTTGGACAAATTCGTCATCGACTCAAAATCCGTGACACCCTTGTTGTAGAGCCAGTCAACCAACTGTCGGGTTCTGTACCGCTCCAGGCCCATATCGGACACATGCTGTGCCAACTCTTCGGGAAACAAACCTTTGAGTTCTATTTTCTCAGCATTCATTGTATATTATATCCTCGCTATCGATCGGCCCACCCGATCTCCAACAATTCAATTTACCCAGGCTTGCAGATAACGTCAAGGTCACAGCGTGCGAATTACAACATATAGCAGACACAATTTTGCGACCCCCATATAATGCGGTTGACGTACACAGCAAGATGGTTTATTGTTTGGCGCACATTCAGTCAGCAACACATCAAAGTTCACGAGGGTCCCTCCCCACATGCCGGTTCGCGCTTATAAAGGTCAGCCCAAATCCCCCAAGCCACGCAAAAGATGGATCTTCTTCTGCTTACTAATATCCGTCAGTATGCTCTTTGGTCTTGGCAAAGAACCGGCAAAAGATGAACCCGTCGCAAAAATGACTGAAGAAAGTCCCGCAAAACCAGATCCAGTTGAAGCAGATCTCATCCTCCCACTTACTCCTCCTCCAGAATCCAAATCCACCAGAATTGTGGGCTATATCGCCAACAAAGAAAATCTCACCGAAGCCCTCACGAGCGAAAATATCTCGCGCACCGAAGTTCTCGAACTTATCGATGTGCTACACAGAGATATTAAACGCGCGTCATTCAATCCCAATATCGTTCGGAGTGGGGATCGCTATGAACTGGTGCTCGACAGCCGTTCAACCATTCAGCACCTCAAATACACCAGGCAGAACAACCACGAAACGCAATTTATCGTCGAACGAATAAATGGCCAACTCAAAGCCAGGCAAGAAAACCTGCCATTGAAGCGAGAGGCCATTATCGTATCCGGCCGCATAAAAGACAACATCTGGAGCGCGCTTCAAAAAACCGGTGAAAATCCGGCTCTTCTGTGCGACAAACTCGAATACGTATTTGAATACTATATCGACTTTTACAACGACTGCAGAACAGGCGATGAATTTACGCTCGTCGTTGAAAAACTCTACGGCAAATCCGGTGCCTTTGTCCGCTATGGCGATATTCTCTCAGCCCAATACGAAGGCGATAAAGAATCTTTTCAAGCATTTCTCTACACCGACCCCAGAGGAAACAGAAATTACTACGACGCAAAAGGTCGCACACTCCAGGCACTCTTCCTGCGCAAACCCCTGAACTTTACCCGCATCAGTTCCCCATTTACCAACCGTAGATTTCATCCCATACTAAAAAAATACACGCGGCATCACGGCGTGGATTACGCCGCGCCATACGGCACAAAAGTCTGGGCCGTTGCCAATGGCACGGTTGCTTTTGTCGGACGCAAAGGTCCGCTTGGCAACTATATCGAAATCGAACACAGCAACGGCTATAAAACCGGCTATGGCCATCTGAGGGGATTTGCGCGGGGCCTGAGAAAGGGACAGCGCGTCAACCAAAAACAAACCATCGGTTATGTAGGTTCAACCGGACGCTCCACAGGCCCACACTTGCACTTCAACTTTTACGCCACAGTAAATGGCAAATACAAACTGATCAACCCAACGCGGAAAATCAATCGCCCCGCAGGTCAACCCATCCCCGAAAAATACATGGCGTATTTTCACCAGCAGCGCGACCAGTATCTCGCGCTCTTAGATCGCAAAAATGGTTCAATCGTCACAACTGCATTGCCGATAGGGGTAGTAGCAGAGTAGATTCTTTTCTCGCCTCCCCGAACAAACAAATTCTATAACCGTGATCATTCACGGTCTTTTTTTTAGGATTACCTCATGAAAGTCGCCTATTTCGACTGCTTTGCCGGCATCAGCGGCGACATGACCCTCGGCGCGCTCGTCGATGCGGGCCTGTCTTTTTCCGTCCTGAAATCCGAACTCGACAAACTCAGTGTGCGCGAATTCACCCTCTCCAAGCGTCGTGTGGAAAAACACGGCATTGCCGGCACCAAAATAGACGTCAACGCTCGGGAAGGCCACGTCCACCGGCACCTGAAAGACGTACTTGAAATCATCAACAACAGTGCGATATCGGCCTCTGCAAAAGAAAAAGCCGCGCGCGTCTTTCAAAAACTCGCCGAAGCCGAAGCAAAAATCCACGACACCACCATTGAAGCGGTCCACTTCCACGAAGTGGGCGCAGTAGATGCCATCGTCGATGTCGTCGGCGCTATCGTCGGCCTCGAAATCCTCGGAATCGAAGCCATCTACGCCTCCAAATTC
>JAPOXY010000248.1 GCA_026706845.1 Gemmatimonadota bacterium | reverse complement strand
GCTACATCCACAGGGATTGGAGACGCAGATCAAAGGCGGTGCAGTTATGGGTTTTGGCCTGGCTGCGCTGGAGCGGTACGTATATGATCCGCAAAACGGCCTTCCAGCAAATATGGGGCTCTATCAGTGCAAGCCGCCATCTTATCTCGATGTTCCGTCTGAAATGAAAACCGAGGTGGTCGATATCGCCGATCCCCAAAATCCAGTTGGTGCTAAGGGGATAGGTGAGCCTGTGCAGGGTTGTGCCGCTGCCGCGCTTTTGTGCGCGATTTCAGATGCGCTGGGCGGGCATTATTTTAATCGGATGCCCGTGACGACCGATCATATTGTCAATGTAGCCGCAGGACGCGAACAGTCGTATAAGGCACTGCAGGTGAATACGGTATGAGAAAGGGGAAATGATATGCTCAAAGATATGATGGCTAATTTTGAATTGTATCAGCCCACGACGATAGACCACGCACTGAATTTAATGGATCGCTATGGCGATGACGGTTGGGTTCTGGCAGGTGGTCAGGATAGTTTTGACTGGTTTAAGGACCGCGCCAAGAAGCCCCGAGCAGTTATCGATATTAACGGTATTGATGATTTGCATGGGATTCGAGAAACAGCCGATGGGATTGAGATTGGCGCGTTGACCACGCTGACAGAGATTGAGACAAGTTCGCTGATCAAAGAAAAATACGGCGTGCTGGCCGATGCTGCGCGGCATGTCGCCAGTCCGCAAATTCGCAATGTGGGAACGATTGGGGGCAATGTCTGTCAGGATACGCGGTGCTGGTATTATCGATATGGGCTGGATTGTTATCGCGCGGGCGGGAATACATGTTATGCGGATACGCCCGAGGGAATCGACCGCGAACATTGTCTTTTTGGGGCGGATCGGTGTATTGCCGTGTCTCCTTCAGATACTGCACCCGCACTTGTTGCCCTCGATGCGCGTATGGTGGTTGTAAATGGCGATGGAGAAAAAGAGGTGCTGGCAGAGAACTTTTTTATTGGTCCAGATGTGGATATTATGCACATGACGATTTTGCAACCGGGTGATTTGCTCAAGTCGATTGTGATTCCCAACACCTGGGCAGGTGCGCGTTTTTATTTTGAAAAGGTGGCCGAAAGGAATACCTGGGATTTCGCGCTGGTCAATATTGCCTCTGCGATGAAGGTAGAGAACGACGCGATTGCCGATATCCGCCTGGCCTGTGGTGGTGTTGCGTGTGTGCCGCTACGCTTGACGGTTGTGGAAGAGGTGACCAAGGGCAGTCCCCAAAATGGCGCGTCTGCCGATCTCGCTGCGAGTGCGGCAAGCCGGGGCGCCACGCCGCTGAATTACAATGGGTTTAAGATTCCCCTGATGGAAAGTCTGGTCAAACGGGCAATACGAGAAAGTTGATGGATATTTTTCGATATACCAGCGATGCCTGGGGACAGCGGGTTTTAGAAGGTCTTTCGTGGGACCTGATCGGGTATTTTGCAGGTGCTGGCGTTGTGTTTATTGTTTTGCATGCGGGTTATATGCACTTTTTGGTGAAAAAAAACGGTCAATGAATGCTCTGCTGAGACATACTCTCGCTACCCGAATCAATCACTGGTTGATGGCAGCGTGTATGATTGCCCTGTTATTGACTGGTTTCTTGCCGATTTTGGGGATCAAGTTTGCGTGGGTGACGCTGCACTGGGTTTCCGGGGTGATTTTTACTGCTTCTGTTTTGTTTCACATTATTTACGCCCTGACCCGGCAAGACTGGCGGTCTATGTGGATCGCAAGAGGAGAATTTGCAGATGTTCTTTCCTCGCTGTCGGGTTCGATCAAGGCTTTGAAAGTATCGCCCGGCAAATACTGGCTGATGCAAAAGATTTATCACCATATTGTGGCGATTATGAGTCTGGTTGCCTGTGTGACGGGTATTTTGATGTTGTTTAAAATTGATTCGCCTTTCTGGACGCGCGATCCTTATGTTTTTTCAGGTGAAATCTGGGGTATTATTTATGTTTTGCACGATTTTTCGGGTCTGTGTTTTATTCCGCTGATTATGATGCATGTTTATTTTGCGATACGGCCAGAGAAACTTTTTTATACGCGATCAATGATTAAAGGGTGGATTACAGACGAGGAATATCGCGCACATCACGATCCAGAGAAGTGGGATGTAAAAAGAAAAGGCGCATAACACATGGCAGATGTTTTCTCAGAGTGGGCGCAACATATTGAAGCGATTGAATCGGGTTATGAATTGATGCTGGCTTATGCC
This sequence comes from Gemmatimonadota bacterium, assembly GCA_026706845.1. Classification (NCBI taxonomy): domain Bacteria; kingdom Pseudomonadati; phylum Gemmatimonadota; species Gemmatimonadota bacterium. The sequence continues at coordinate 2,852 of JAPOXY010000248.1, read as the reverse complement.
GCACAGGGTATAGAAGGAGATGACGCGCCAGACGCTCAGATTCGACACGCGCTAAAAGAGATGAATAATGCGCTCGACAATCTGGGAAAATCCGCAGCGCTTATCGCGAGAGAAAGGGGACTTGCGGATTATCGAGATTTTTTGGACGAGATGACTGCCGATGCGAAAAGAGCACAGGCGGGCATTAACCTCGTGCTGGGCAAGTCCGCCATCAGTTCTCAGTTGATCGACAACTTAAATGCTTCTATTCATTTGCGTGCACTGCTGACCGATCTGTTTTTGATTGACGAGGCTTTGAAATAATTATGGTTCAGGTTCTACGTGAGGATCATCCCCGGCTATATCATCCCGCCGATGATCCAGATTACAGATTCGAGCCGCCGAAGGATGAGGCGCGAAAACGAATCCTTAAGAATATTCTCGCAGATTGCGAGATTTTTTATTTTCAGCGGCCGTGGAAACGAATTCCCGAACGGCCTCACAGCCCGCACCCATACCACCAGCTATACCTGACATTCTATACGGGGATGTACGCAACCGCACTGATAGAGCATTATGCATTCGCCTGGCGCCTGACGGGAGATCCGCGCTGGTTAAAACGGGCGAGAGATTGGTTGTGCGCGGCGGGGGAATGGGAGCATAGTGACCGGGTAGAAGAACATTTTTATACGGCCAACCGGTATATGCAGGCGTTTGCACTGGCGCTGGATCTGCTCGACAAGGCGTTGCCCGATGTGGAAAAAAAACAGGCGACCGCGTGTCTGGTTCGGATGATGAAACGCTGGTGGCCGGATGTGGAGCGAGACAGATACTCATCGGATGGACGACACCACGCTGTGGTCGATAACGGGCATTTTGGCGTGGCGGCTTTGTACTTGTTGGGAAAACATCCCGATGCGGAAGCCTGGGTGTCGGCCGTGATCGATCGGTTTCGCAGCGGGGTGATGCCCTATGGCTGCGGAAGAGACGGCGCACCGGGCGACGGGCCTGCGTTCTGGCCGTGGGAGAATTTGTGGATGCTTCACTTCGCCGATGCGCTACGCAACGTGACGGGAGAGGATCTGTATAAGGCTTTTCCAAAACGACTGGAGCGGCCTTTGACGTGGTTTCGGTATCATCTGGCACCGCCGAAGGTGATCGAAGACAGGCTGTATTACCCGGAAAATTCAAATGTGATTTTGGGCAGCCAGATAGATGCGTGTTCGGTGACCCTGCTTCGGCTGGCGCAGGAAGCTGGAGATGCCGAGATGCGGGACGTAGCACTTGGCGATCCGAGGCTGGGACGGCTCTACCGGTTTGGGATGGGCGTGAAGGGTACAACGGCGGAGTGTATGATCGCATACGCTCCGTACGCTTATTGTTATTATGATCCTGAGTTCCAGGAGTCGAGTCGCAAGATTGTATTGCCGCTTTCAAAGAAATTTACCCGAATGCACTACGGGGAGACCGGATTGCTGCGCAGCGGATGGGACAGGGACGCCGTGGTCTGCTGTGTGTCGGGATACAAAGGCGGGAGCGCACATGGGTTTATGAATTTACACGTGCAATGGGGCGGATATCCGATTTTAAAGACGATTTCCGCGGAGGAGGCCCAGCCGGTGGCCTGTGGAAATCTTCCTTTCACGGGTGGGCAAAACGAGATCGTGGCGTTTCTGCGGCGGCTGGATACAGCAGCGCGGTTCGAACGGTTGCGCGTGCGGTCCATTCGAACGGATCATGAATACTGGCTGTTGAAAGGGACTTTTCCAATCCTTGTGACGGCATTGAGACGCCGGAGACGCAGTGTAAGCGTGATGCGAGATGGGGGGGAGGGGTTCGTGCGATTGAACGGCCGCGATTACTTGCAGTACGAGAGAGAGCCTTATTTTAATCCCAGGGCAGGTGAATTGCGGATGCGTTTCCGGTTGAACGGCGAGAGTAGAAAAGAAGGACCAGAGGTTTTATTTAATACGGGAATAGGCGTGGGAAGAGTCATGGGGAGCCGGGTCAATAATTATTCGCTGGCAATAATGGACGGGGACGCACTGACATTTGTTGTACAGAGCCAGCGGAACACGTCGGTGAAGGTCGTCTCATCGGTGAAAATTGAACCCAACAGGTGGCATGATGCGGTTATTCGATGGGGCGGATTCAATCGGCCAAGAGACAATCCGTTTATTGAAATCGAGGTGGACGGGTACAGGAACAGGTGCGATGACCGCGCGATTTTTGGTGAACTGGGACTGGATTCGCAGAATCTGCAGTCGCGTGCGGAACCGAGGACGTTTTACATCAAGTCGAATACGGTGCTGGCGTTTGGGGGCGCAGTGCAGATGCCTGGGACGGGGGTGAAATGCGACCTTGGCAGGGTAGATCTGAAATGCCCGGGGCGCAGGCGGTTGCTGTTGGATTTTGAGACGGACCTGGGTCCGGAGACCGGAAGCGGCGCGCTGGGCTGGAAGTTAAACCCGGTAGATTTGAGACGGATCCGGGAAAAACAGGCGCGTTTCGGTGCGGGTGGGCGCTCGATTGATGCGTTGCTCCTTTACGGGGGGGATGCCTGTTTCGAGACGGAAGAGGTACCTTTCGCGCCCTCTGGGCTGGCGGCGGGAAGTTTGATGAGTTTTGTTCCAGGAGCGCGAGATGCGAACACACGAGTGCAGCTATCAACCCTCGGAGATATTCTGGTTTTTGCTTTTGCGGAGCACCAGGCAAATGCGCGAGTGGTACAGGACGGGAATGGGTTCGAGATTGGAGTTGAGAAAGAGCGATACGGGTTTGACGTGAATACCCGAGGAGAAGAGATCCTCACCATGCACTCAGCCGTAATGGAGTAACAGATATCTCTATAGCACATAAAGGTCGTGATATGA
>JAPOXY010000247.1:18035-23042 GCA_026706845.1 Gemmatimonadota bacterium | reverse complement strand
ACCCATTACTGCTGTAATGGTAGCGCTCAGTCTCATAGTCATGGGTTTTATTTCTCTGTTTAGATTGCCCCTCGAATACGCTCCTGATTTGCAGTATCCCAGAATGTATGTGAGCTATTCATATCCCTCATCATCTCCCGAAGAGATTGAGCAAAAAATTACCAGGCCAATAGAAGAGATGCTGGGCACGATTCCCGGCGTTGAATCACTCCGTGCGCGATCCTACGACAGTCGGGGTTATGTGTTCATGGAATTTGACTACGGTACCGATATGGATCTCAAATCTATTCAGGTAAGAGATCGCATAGATCAGGTTCGCGGCAGACTTCCCGAAGACCTCGAACGCATTGAGATGCGCAGATGGGACTCATCAGATTGGGAAATTCTGGACTACAATATGATCTGGCTGGGCGATGATCAATCTGAACTCGTCACAGTGTATAAAAACACAATCTTACCGCGCTTACAACGTATCCGCGGGGTGGGCAATGTCGAAATGGAAGGCGCCGACGAAAGAATACTCAGAGTCGATGTCGATAAAAATCGCATGCACGCCCATGGTCTGGACATTCGCACCCTCAACAGAACGATCCGTTTCAACAATATCAATATTTCTGGCGGTTACGTCACCGAAGGCGACAAACGCCTCGCTGTTCGGGCAGTGGGTGAATTTGACGAAGTGGATCAAATACGCGATCTCACACTTCCCAATGGTCTGGAAATAAAAGATGTGGCGCAGGTGAGTTACGACTATCCGGAAAAGCGATATTTCGAACGCATGGACGGGCGCGATGTGGTCTCTATGGAAATTCGCAAAACCTCGACAGCCAATCTGGTAGAAACTTGCCGACTGGTCCGGGCAGAGTTAGACGCCCTTCAAGATGAAATCGGGCGCGACAAATTGCGATTGCACTTGCGCCGAGACCAATCAGAAGCAGTGGTAAAAGGCATCGCCAGCCTGGGGCAATCCGCCATGTTGGGAGGCATGCTCGCTATTGGTATCATTTTTGTGTTTTTGCGAAACTTCCGCAGCACCCTCATTGTAGGGTCCGCCATTCCCATTTCGGTATTGTGCGTTTTCATGATCATGTATCTAATGCGGCAAGTGTTTGGATCGACTATCACGCTGAACATGATCTCGATGATGGGTTTAATGGTCGCCATTGGGATGCTGGTCGATCCAGCGGTCGTGGCTCTGGAAAATATTTATCGCAGGCGTTTTGACGTAGGCGATGGCACGCGAACCGCAGCGATTGAGGGCAGCCGCGAAATCGGCATCCCTGTACTGGCAGCGGCACTGACGACGATATGTGTATTTGTACCCCTCATTTTTATTTCTGGATCGTACAATACGATGTGGATGCGCGATTTTGCCATCACCGTGTGCATTGCAGTCGTAGCCGCACTATGCGTGGCTTTAACACTCATACCCCTGGCCTGCTCTCGGGCATTTTCAAATGCGGGTACCCGCGTCGATCTCTTTTTGAAAATTGGATTGGGCACTCTATTTGCCTCAGGCGCAGCGTATCTCATTTACCAGAAAGGCATTGTCGAATCCGCCACCTGGCTCAAAGATAATATCCTGTGGATTTTGGGCGGACTTTCAACCGTGCCAATAGGCGCCTGGATCGCGCTGGGCGCATTCCTCGCCACAATCGGCTATCTCTATTTCCGGTTTCGACACCTTGGCCTCAAAGGTATTTACACGCGCGTAATTAGCACAACCCTGCACTATCGCTGGACCACCGTTGTCGTCGCTACATTTATCCTCTTTGGCGGCATATACATTTTCACCAAAATTGAAGTACAGCGCTATCGCTATCAACCCGACCGAATGGTGGGCTATATGGTGGAAATGCCGCGAACGTACGATATCGACGACGCACTCGCGCTTTTCAAACAAATTGAAGCCATTATCATTCCCCAAAAGGAAGAACTGGATATCGAAGCGATAAAAACGCGATTTAGCACCCGACGCGGCAATACGATCTATTTGTACTTAAAACCCGTCGAAGAAAGCCCGCTTAGCACAGACGATGTGAAAAAAAAGGTAAGTGCTTTGCTGCCCAAAGATATCCCGGGCGTGCGTTTTAAGGCGGGCTTCAGGCGGGGTGGCAGCAGCGGCACGGGCGTCGGGATAGAAGTCAAAGGCAGGAACCCCGAAGTCCTGGCAATTTTGGCCGAAGATATTCGGCTGCGAATGGACGATATTGAGGGCATTCACGATGTGGAAACCAGCCTGGAAAGTGGCACAGAAGAAATCAGGGTCTCGGTGAGGAGAGAACGCGCGCAACAATACGGCCTTTCACCGCAGCAAATAGCTACAACTGTTGCCACGGCATTGGGGGCACGCGGAAATAGCAAATTCAAAACGCCGGATGGGGAAATCGATATTGCCTTACAATTACGAGAAGAGGACCGCGCCACACTGGATCAACTCAAAACCCTCTCTTTTGAAAACAACCGGGGCAATATGATTGCATTTGCCAGCCTGGCTGATTTTGAATTGACCAAAGGACCCCGATCCATTGAACGCCAGGATCGGATGACAACAGTGACGGTGTTTGCAAACACGGAAGCATCGGAGGTGCAAAAGGTCGGTTATGAAATGCGCGATCGCATGGGCGCCATCCCATTGCCCAATGGATATAGCTGGCAGATGGATCGACGATTCCGCTATATGTCTTCAGAAGAGGGCGAAACGAATTTCACCATGATATTTGCCGCCCTGCTCATATATCTGATCATGGCCTCTCTATTTGAATCGTACATCCATCCATTTACCATCATGTTTTCGATCAGTTTTGCGTTTATAGGTGTCGCATTGGGACTTTACATATTTGGCATTGCGCTGGACAGCAATGCGACCTATGGGTTGCTCATTTTGTTTGGCATTGTGGTCAACAACGGCATTGTATTAATCGACCACATCAACCGCTATCGCAAGCAGGGGTTATATCGAAGAGATGCGATCTTGCGCGGCGGACAGGATCGCCTGCGTCCCATTTTGATGACCGCAACCACGACCATCCTGGGGCTTACGCCGCTGGTTATTCCGATGATTTACGGCAATGCCGAAGGCAATGCCAGGCGTTGGGGACCAATTGGTCTGGTCATTATTTCTGGTCTCTCGATCTCTACTATCCTCACGCTCGTCATCTTGCCCACCATATATTCGCTCATGGACGACCTATCGGGATATACAAAGCGGATTGTAGCCGTGGCAAAAAGAGCCTGAATCGCATAAACATATAAAAAAAGCGCTGTGCAGAACGATCTGCACAGCGCTTTGTCATGTACTAAAACAGATAACCTACTCTCCAAGTGAAATATCTACGGAAGGACGCAATGCCGCACAGGTTTTGAGCACGGGATGGATGGGATGTGTGAGAAAAGCTTCGAAGACCTTTCCATCGAGGTCTGCCCCCGTATCAATGGCGACAAAAGCTTGTTGCGTGAGCAAATAGTCAAAGCGGGGTGCCCATTTGCGCGCGCCCAAACGCGCGGTTGTCGAGCAATTGTCAATCATATAAGCCACACCGCGATAGTGCATATAGGGATTGAGTGAATCCACGCTTTCAATAACAGATTCATTGGCAATCTCGGACCAGGCGTGACCTTTTTCAGATAGAATATCGCATTGCGCCACCATAACCGCACAATAGACGCCTGCGGTAAACGGATTGACGGGAATATCTTCTTCAACGCGCCTGGCGCGCACACTCTTGCCCACCTCCCACATGCGCGTGCCGTCAATCTTCCCCATGGGATAACGCTCAAAGCGTTTATTCGCCGCGATCACACTGCGGATCTCATCGCCGCTTGCAACGTCATCATAGATCTCGAGCAGAACCTCGGCCGCAGGGTGATAAGATGCACAATAGGCTTTCTCAAATTCGGCCTTGCCCGCATCGTCAAAACCCTCGTACACCGCGAGAATACCCTGCTTGGAAATGATTTTTGAAATGGGACCGGTAATGGACTCGCACGATTCATTAAAAGCGTCTTCCTCGCTCATCCCCTGAAATGTGTAGCGGCGGTAAAGACATTCAGCCACGCCGTGTACAGCGCCGAGCAGGATGCCGCGCTCGCCATAGATATCAGAGAGATATTCCTGTTCCAGTGTGGTCTGAAACGTAAAAGGCGCGCCGAGAGCAATAGACCATCCAAGAGCAATATCGGTAGCATTACCATCGATATCCTGCACCACGGCAAACGAGGCATTGATGCCCGCGCCATTGACTTCTTTGCCCTGTTCGTACAGGCGGCGCACAGAAGGCCCCATGCCTTTGGGACAAACAGCGATCACATTCACATCGTCGGGAAATTTAGTTCCCATGGTTTTCATATGACCGAGCAAGAACCCATGTGACAGACCGAGCGTAGCACCGGGTTTGAGGCGGTCAAAAATAGCCTGGTGATTCTCCGCCTGCGCTGCATCGGCGATGAGCAAAAGCACCAGATCCGATTCCGCGATAACCTGATACATTTCTCCCAAAGTACCATTAGCTTCGGTAAAACCGGCGGCTTCGGCATCTTCAACCGAGGAAGAACCGGGCCGCAGCCCCACTTTGACCTTAACCCCCGTGCCTTCCAGAGATTCGCGCAGATTTTGTGCCTGAGCAGGCCCCTGTGATCCCCAGCCGATCACGCCAATCTGGTCAATATCTTTGAGGGCCTCCGGCAATTTGTGAAAAAGATCGCGCCCGCCACGCACAATCCTTTCTCGCGTACCAGCGAGATCAATAGTTTCGGTCTCAAAAACACTGCTGGAAAAATCCAAATTCATGAGAAACTCCTTAACGGTAGGTATTAATAGTTTGCCGATTGCAAAAAGCAAAGTATAAACTATATTTAAAAAAGAAAAGACTTCTATTAAAAGCAACTAAATTCACCAAACAGGTCGTCTCTATGGCTGAAACATTCGATACAGCAATACTAAACCGTGCAACACCGGCCGTCGGTGAGGACGCCATCGACATCGAAGAGCAGAAAGCGGAGCCGCAG
>JAPOXY010000247.1:0-17995 GCA_026706845.1 Gemmatimonadota bacterium | reverse complement strand
GGCGATAGATCTTAGCAGATGACATGGTTCTGGGCAAAACCCGGCAGTACGTAATTGCGATGTCTCAAACCGAACCTCATTGACCGTATATGGTAATTTGTCCGGCGACCGTAAAGCGCAATTGGGCGAGAGAAATTGCGGTTGTTCTACCCCGTGTACAGACGTGGATTATTGGACCGGACGATCCACCCAAAGCGGGGTTTGAAGGCTGGGCGATTATCAATTACGATATCCTGGGTAAGCACATTGATGCGTTGTGTGCGCTGGGATGGAAAGGCGTTGTCTTTGACGAGGCGCATTATTTGAAAAACCACCGCAGTCAGCGGCACAAATTTTCTATGCAACTGGTGAGGCAATTGCCCGAAGAAACAGTGGTACATATCTTAACGGGCACGCCCCTGACGAGTCGGCCAAGAGATCTCTTCCCATTGCTACAACTTGCCCGACACGCCCTGGGACGCAGTTTTATGGGATTTGCAAAACGGTATTGCGATGCGTATAAGGGGGAATACGGATGGGTAACGGATGGCGCGAGTAATATCGAAGAACTAACCGTGCACTTACACGGGATTATGTTGCGGCGAACAAAGAATCAGGTCCTGGATTTACCACCTAAGATAAGGACCTGGTTGGATGTAGATGTGTCGAGTAGAGTCGCACATCGAATGAGCACAGCCGTCCTGGAACTGCTACAAAAATACTCTCGGCGAAATGTGCGGGAGACTTTAGAAGAATCTACATCCTCTGAAGAACGGGGGCGCGCCCTGGGACAGTTGACAAGGGCAAGGCTTCGATTGGCGACATCCAAAGTGCGGACGACATTGCCCTTTGTAGAAAATGTAGTGGATCAGGGAGAGAAAGCGATAGTATTTTCGTGCTTCTTGCGCCCACTGGAAATTTTAAAAACAAAATTCGGCGACCAGGCCGTGGTCATTACGGGTGAAGTACCGGTAGCACAACGACAAGAACGGGCAGATCGGTTTCAGGAAGACGATGACGTGCGATTGTTGCTGGCAAATATCACAGCAGGTGGCGTGGGACTAAATCTGACAGCGGCTCGCCAGGTCATTTTTAACGATCTGGACTGGGTACCCGTCAATCACTGGCAAGCCGAAGATCGGGCTTATCGCATTGGGCAGACGGGTATGGTAAATGTAACGTATATGGTTGGACGTGATACAGTCGATACATTTGTACGCACCGTACTGGAAACAAAAGCGGATTTGATCGATCAGATGGTAGAAGGCCGCGCACTGCCCGAAGACTTCCATCGCGATGTAATGGGTGAAATGCGACGCATTATGGACGTGTTACAACCCAGAGTAGATGCCTTGCCCGGGGACATAGACAGCGCACAAGTGGGCGAAGTGTTGCGCGAGGCAAGCGCAACCTTCCGGGAAGCGCATGCAGAGGCATTTGGCGCCAGTGAACCGGTTGAACGCCAAAAACCATCGCAAGAAGCTATTGAAATTCTCGCGCGGGTATTGAGTGGACCCAAAATTACAAAGTATCGCGCGGAGAGTTCATCACGGCCGGGGGCTTTTTACGAATTAGAAGTAGATGGAAACGACGTGTCCTGTGCATGCAGGGGATTTCAATACAGAGGAAATTGTCAGCACTCACGCGCATTGAAAGCCGCACTTGTGAAGGGAGAAGATTTGCCCAGAGGATTTCAAGAAGTAAATTCTTAAACACAAAACAATTCAGGCATTTCTCTCTTCGCCTAAAGCATCTACCAGACGATCTACATGATCAAAACCATTGCAAATATGGGTAGAAACGCGCATCCAGTAAACACCATCGCTCTTTGCAATAGGCACAGTAATCCGATATCGCTCATAAAGAAGATCCAGGTCGTCAAATCCAGAAAGATGAAAAGCCGAGATCGATCCAGATAGATCTGGCACAGAAGGCGTAAGCAATTTTGCCCAACCAGTTGCAGCCAAACGACCTCGCAGATACGCCGCCAGTTGTTGTCCCCGTTCCCGAATCCGCTTTTTGCCAACCACCTCTTGAAATTCAACCGCTGCGCTCACCGCTGCAAAACACGCCTGATCCCGGGTGCCCCAATTCTCAATACCCCACATAAATGGACGGTCATTGATCTGCAAAATGCCGTCTGCTCCCCTCTTTGCGCCTTCCTGGCTATATCCCCAACTCACAACAACATGATTGAGGCGTTCTTGCATCGAAGGCGAAGCATAAAGAAAACCCGTGCCTTTGGGCGCACATAGCCATTTGTGACAATTGCCGCCGTAAAAATCGCAACCGAGGTCCTGTAAGTTGAGCGGAATCATCCCCGGAGCATGAGCGCCATCTACTGCAATCAGCGCACCGCGGTCATGCGCCAGTCGGGCGAGTGCTCTAATCGGAGTAATCAGACCCGTACGAGTGGTAATATGGCTGCAAAAAACCAGCCTTGTACGACCTGTAAATTCACTTTCAAAAGCATTCAGAACATCTTCAGGGCTTTCGGGAGGGATGGGGATCTGGACGCGTTTGACCACCACACCATAGCGGCGCTCAGCCAGATGCAAGCAGTTGTCAATCGCACCGTACTCCTGATTTGAAGCCAGGATTTCATCGCCTGGCCGCCAATCCAACCCATGCACCACCATGTTGATAGCCATAGTAACATTGGTGGCAAAAGCAATATCCTCTGACGGCGCATTGATAAATGCCGCCAGATGGGCGCGAGAGCTATCTACAATGCTATTGTATTCCGCCCGATGCCGCGTGGGATTGCGTTCAACATCCTCCAATATTTCCAGCATCTTCTCAAACACTGGTCTGGGCTGTGAACCAAAAGAGCCAGTATTGAGATAAATTTCATCCGACGCGATCATATACTGCTTGCGAATTGACTCCCAGTAAGCCTCCTCTGCCACCGAAGTCTGCCAGGCCGTACAGATATGCTCCACAGATACCTCCGATTTACGCCGTAGATCGCGCTTTGTACCATGCGAGAACGGCAAGAATGAGCGGAACAAGGCCAAAGAGAACCATGAGAATCCCATTAACCTGATAAATACCGGGATCGTATTTGAGATAGCGAATACCGACAAAAATAATTGAACACCAGGCCATCACGGCATAAAAGAGCAGATTGAAGCGTATATACTTCAAAATGAGGAAAGCCATAATCACCCAATACGGAATGCTCTTGGCGAGAAGAATACCTGCGTGATAAAAATCTTTCGCTGGCGAGGCCACATATTGAAAAATGAGGACGAGCACTACGCCGAGAATCAGCAGATTTATCTTGCCTATCACACGCCAAAAGACAAACAGAACGCCGAGAATGGCAAAGGGAGCTATGAGTATACCGTTAACTTCGTCGATGAGTTCACCAAATGCGGGTATATAGCTATTGATTTCGGGAGGCGCACCACCGCCTGCACCAAGGTAGTCGCCGAGATAGGTGAGATTGATATAAGACGAAAAAATGCCGTTACCTCTGGTAAGACCAAAAAAGCACACGACAAGAAAGACAACCTGCCACCAGAGCGCCGTGCTATTTATCTTCAGGCGGAGCACATCGATCCAATCGGAAATTTGCATCTCGCGGGGCCGTTCACGACGATACATCGTATCGCCAAACGCACTGACCAAAAAAGCCATAATCGCAGCAATAACAAGTCCTATGACGAAGTCAATGAGTTTATCTCCAAGAAAAGTACTCATCGCTTCACTGGTATTATAACTCCTATAGAACGCAGGTAGATTATTGAGTCTTTCCAGCACAAAACATACGCCGGCCAGAATACCAACCCAAATGGGTAACCGCCAGTTGACATATCCATTGCGATAGGCGCGTAAAAAGAAAATAATGGCGAGTACAGCCGTGGCAATGATTGCGATTGTCGAGACAGTAGAGACAATGGTACTTTTGGCGGTACGTTCGCGCAATTTACGCAAAAACTCTTCGGGTGCTTTGTAGGCTTTATATGCGTGCCCAATCCGATCGCCCTGCACAGAGGCGATAATGCGAAATTCTCCCTCTTCAACTTTGATATCCGTGCGCTCCCACACAAAACTGTGGTCCATTCGATTTTCGCGCTTTTGCGAACGGGCTTCAAGGCGTTTGTAGAAGGCTGTGTCTGTCACATCGCGCTGTAAATATTCGGCCAGAAAAACCTCGGCAACCTCTTGCGCTTCTTCCGTACTGAGTTCTGCGCCCTCCTGATTTTCGGGAACATAATGCGAGACGCGGCAAAAATCGCCATTGCCATCAATACTGATGGTGAGTTCCTCTTTTTCAAGAGGCTTGAACCAGCGCACCCTCCAGCGCCACGATGCCGTATGTTCAGCAGCGAGTGTATCTGCACGCGTCAGATCGACATTGCGAATGAGATGTGTAAAATGGCTGGATCCCAAACTACTGGAAAACGACGTCGTGCATTGATAGCCTTCGAGGTCGAGTTCCAATTGCTGGCGAATATCTTCTGCCTTCTCAATCGCCTCGGCCCGCGTAATAATGGACTCGCGGGCGTATTTGGCAAATCTCGGGAGGTCGGATATGAAATACACGGACCAACCGATCAGACCGAGAATCCCAAAGACAATGAGACCACTTTTGGGAATGAGATAATCCGAAGGGGTTTTGCGTTCAACCTCGGGTTCAGGGGGTAGTTCGGGTTCAGTAATAGGTGTTTCAGGTACTGGCTCCTCTGGCGCTTCAGGGGGCGGTACCTCCTCGGGCTCCTCAATCTCTTTATAGCGCCCTGTAATCACACCAAAAATAGCGGGAATCGCCGGAATAAAAATAATCGCGACCGCCAGAATGCCCGAGACCTTGAAGTAGAGACTGTCGGACTGCACCATCGGGTAAATGCCGAGAAAGCAATTGTACACATAATGCGAAATAATCGTTGCCCAAACGCCGTAGCGCAAAAACACAATACCAAAGATAATCCCAACCACGGTGAGTTCGAGACCGCGAATATAAACAGGCTCCTGCGGATAATTCGCGTGCAAAAATGCCCAAACAATCGCGGGAATGAGCACGGCCAACCAGGTGCTTTTTAAATACCGGATGAGCAGGGAAATGGCGAGCAGGCGGAAGAAAAATTCTTCCATCGTCGCGGCGAGAAGACCGATAAGCAGGGGATAAATCCACGGCAAGTAAGTACTATACGTATTGCTGTACTGTGTCATCGCCGCAGGAGACCAGACCCCCAGATAATCATTGCCCAAAATGTAAAAGATGGTCACATATCCCAGGTGGGCAAATGCAAGCCCATAACCGACGAGAGTGACCTGCGCAAAATTCGCGGATCGCCATCCGCGCAGAGACAGTCGCGCGAGAGGATTTTTCCAGCCTTCCACATCCCGAGCAGCAGCCCCCCCGGCTGTACCGGACAGCGCGATAATAACCCCACTGAGCACAGCACTCAACAGACCGCCGAAGATAAAGGTGAGAATAAAGGAAACAAAGGACTGCGTGGTATCGTAACCAAAGCGCGTGATCGGATAGCCATTGACGACACCGAGGAAACTGGTAGCGGCTACGAGAATCCCCACGCCGAGGGCAGCGCGCCATATCAAAGTGCGCTGGCGATATTTACGCACAAGCACCACAACCATTGCAATGCCCAGCGCAAAAAAGAAAACCGAAGCAATATTGGCGAGCAGGCCCGCACGCGAGCGAATCTCCCGATAATTGCGCGCAAAAGTTTCGGGCACTTTGAGATATTCGGCAAAATAGCCTGCTTTGTCGCCCTTAACCGTAACGCTCAAACGGTAGTGCCCATCATCGCCCACGACAAAATCTTTTTTCCGGTAAGTAAAGGTGTGATCCATCCGATTGGGACGCTCAATACTCGACGCTTCGATAGGTTCGTAATCATCGAGTAGAAAACCCTGCACATCGGTCAGAAAGGTTTCTGCAATAACGCGGGCATCTTCTTCTGAAAGACTCGCGCCTTCGTCAGACTCCAGGATACTATGCGTAAACCCTACAATGCGCCCGCCGGGATCAATACGCACGCGGAGTTCTTCTTTTTGAAGCGGCTTAAACCAGCGGATATTCCAGTACCACACAGAGACCCATTCCCGCACGAGTCGGTTGGCTTCCTCAAGGCCCAGGGTGCGTTCGAGAAAAACCTGGGGCAGGCTGGAGTAAGAGAAGACCTGAGCACTTTCGTAATCTGTGAGATCGTAACCCAGGCGGTAAAGATACGCTTCGGCAGATTGATATGCCTGTTCGCGATCAACGCGAAAATTGAGCGAAGCAACGGGAAGCGCGCGGTCAAAAAACTGTATATAACAGGTGAGACCGAGCGCCCCTGCGATCAGGAAGCAAACGATCCATAAGGCATCGCGTCGGGTCATAAAATCCTCCTTTGAGAGTTTTGGCGCGACAGGGCTTTAACATAATGAGATGAAATGCCAAAAACAAGGGGTATGATGTATTAAATTTGCTTGACACTAAAAAGACACCTTGTTAAATTTTCGGTCCTTCATGGAATTTTGAAGATTATTTCAACACATTGGGGTAGTAGCTCAGTCTGGTTAGAGTACCGGCCTGTCACGCCGGTGGTCGCGGGTTCGAGCCCCGTCTACCCCGCCATCTCTCCAAAAAGCTCGACGCATATAATGTGTCGAGCTTTTTGGCGTGTACTGTTTGGGGAGAAAGTCAAAATTTATGTCAGTTGACAGATTGTACAACAGAATTAAAAACTCGTCACCATTTAAGGACCTATCGCAAAAACTGGAATCGGGAGAGCGGGTCATAACCATGCGCGGAGGATCCGGATCGCTATCGGCATTTGCCATCGCGTGGATTGAAGAAACCGTACCTGGGCCGGTGGTGGTCGTATGTGCAGATGAGGACCGCGCCGAGGCATTGCGCAATGATTTGGAAAGGCTGTTAGACGAAGAACAGGTGGGCTACTTTCCGAGTTGGGATGTAGCTCATTTTGACGGGCGTTCGCCGCACCTCGATGTCGTGGGCTTGCGGATGGAAGCGTTGGACCAGCTACGCCGGGAGGCCAGCGGCATTGTGGTCACACCCATCGAAGCGCTAATGGGACACACCTTGCCCCCGGACCTCTTTGACTTAAGTGTAAAATCGCTTCGCCTGGAACAGGAAACATCGCCCCTACAACTGGCGGATCATCTGGTGGAAATCGGATATGAACGGGTAACAACTGTGGAGGGTGTGGGACAATTTGGGATGCGTGGCGGCATCCTGGATGTTTGCTCGTTTGGCAACGCGCATCCGGTTAGACTGGAGTTTTGGGGCGATGAAATTTCATCCATTCGGTCATTTGATTTTAGCACTCAGCGGTCCATCAAGCAAATGAAAAAAACGCGCATTTTGCCCTGCCGGGAAAGCGTACTTCCGCTGACAATGGCAGATATTTATCTGGAAAATCTGGAAATAGCAGAACGGGATCTTGGCATTGAATTGCCCGAGGTGCGCAACTTATTGGAACGCGAAGGCATTTTTGAAGGACAGGAACATTATCTGAGTGTGTTATATGGCGAGCAAACGGGTTTGTTGGATTACGTACCCGAAGGATGCTGGCTCGTCCTCGATGATCCGGATGGCATCGCTGCTGCCGCGGATAACGCCTGGCACGCGTGTGAGCATATCGCACAGCGACAAAAAAAGCGACGGGCGGAAACAGAACCTTTGCCAGCGCAATGTGTACTCCGACAACCGGAAGCCGTACTCAGGCAATTGGAACACATGCCCAGAGTCTTGAACCGCGCACTGGGAGGGACCTCTGAGGAAGTAGTCGATTTGGGCGGACAGAGTGGGCGACACTACGAAGGCCATGTGCAGCTATTAAAAGAGGATTTGCGAAAACACTGGTTGGACGCTTATGAAGTGGTCATTCTGTGTGAAAGTGATGGACAAAAAGCGCGGCTGGAAGAAATTTTGGAAGAAAGTGCCGATGTGGTCTCCCTGTACGTGGGCACACTACAATCCGGATTTACATACCGCCTCGGCAAAGTTTTTTTGATCAATGACCACGAAATTTACAGCCGCGTACATCGCAGACGGCGGTATCGACGTTTTCAAGACGCACAGCCCATCAAGACCGTGTCCGCTCTTCGGCGCGGCGATTTTGTCGTACACGTAGATCACGGAATTGGTCGGTTTGAAGGCGTGAAGCGAATTGAAATAGGCCGCATGTCCAGCGATTGCCTGACCATTGGATATCGGGATGGGGATCGGGTTTTTGTGCCAGTGGATCAGATGAATCAGGTGCAAAAATATTCGAGCCAGGATGGCATAGTACCCGTATTGAGCAAATTGGGCACAGTAGCCTGGGAGCGGCTAAAGGAAAAGACGCGCAAAGCCATATTCAAAATGGCGGCAGAACTCGTGTCATTATACGCCGAACGCAAGGCGCAACCGGGCATGGCATTTTCGCCTGACGGGTCAGAAATGAACGCACTGGAAGCCTCGTTTCCCTATCGCGAAACCCGGGATCAACAAGAAGCGATTGACGCCGTACAAAAAGATATGGAAGCGCAGTCCGCCATGGACCGCTTGATTTGTGGCGATGTGGGATATGGCAAAACAGAAGTAGCGATTCGCGGGGCGTTTAAGGCAATTTTAGATGGCAAACAAGTAGCAGTGCTCGCCCCCACGACCATTTTGGCGCAACAACACTATCGCACATTTTGCGAACGGTTTTCCGAATTTCCCGTTCATATAGCGGTCTTGAGCCGCTTCCGCACGCGGGCCGAACAGATGCGAACCCTCGAGGCAATGAAGAAAGGCACTGTAGATATTGTGGTGGGCACGCATCGGTTGTTGTCAAAAGATATCCACTTCAAATCCCTTGGCCTTCTGGTCATAGACGAAGAACACCGCTTTGGGGTGCGGCACAAAGAGCGGTTAAAAGAAATGCGGCGCCTGGTAGATGTATTGACACTTACTGCCACACCAATTCCGCGCACCCTGCACATGTCGCTGATGGGCGCACGCGATATGTCTGTCATACAAACCCCGCCCAAAGACCGCTTGCCAATTCAGACCGAAGTGCTGGCTTTTGAAGAAGACCGCATTGCCGAAGCCGTCTTACGGGAAGTAGATCGCGGTGGACAGGTATATTTTGTCCACAATCGGGTTCAATCCATGCACGCGATGATGGGTTTTCTCACTCGCCTGCTACCGCAAGTGCGTTTTGGTATGGGACATGGACAAATGCCCGAACGACAACTCGAAAAAGTAATGATGGACTTTTTTGAGCATAAATACGATGTTCTGGTCTCGACCATGATCGTAGAATCCGGACTGGACATTCCCAACGCGAACACGCTAATCGTAAATCGGGCAGATCGCCTGGGATTGGCGCAGTTGTATCAATTGCGAGGTCGTGTAGGACGGTCGAATAAGCGGGCATATGCGTATTTATTTGTGCCATCGTGGCAAGCACTCAAAAAACCGGCTGTGAGGCGATTGCGAGCCATCGAAGAATTTTCAGATTTGGGATCGGGTTTTCACATTTCAATGCGGGACATGGAAATCAGGGGCACGGGCAACTTGCTCGGCGCGCAGCAACACGGACATATCGCAGCCGTGGGATTTGATTTGTACACGCGATTGTTGGACGAAGCCGTGCGACAAATTAAGGGCGATGAGACCGAACCTGCGATTGAACCAGATATACAGGTGTCCGTCTCGTCGTATATTCCGGACGACTATATTCCAGATGCAGATCAAAAAATGCAGTTTTATCAGCGATTGGGCCAGATAAGGCGAACAGTAGAAGTCCTGGCGATTGAGGAAGAACTCGCAGATCGCTTTGGGCCTTTGCCCGAACCCACATCCGCATTATTAGATATATTACAAGTCAAAATTTTGGCTCGCCAACTCAGGTTGTCGCAGTTGCAAATCGGACAGACCATGACAATGATCCTATCGCCAGACAAACCGCTGATGCGAACAGATATTGAACGGATGGTGACACAGTCACCACTCCCTCTGGAATTTGCCCTGGGAGAACCGCCAAAAATCGAAGTAGCGCTAATTGGAAAGGGACCCCAATCGCGGTTAGAATCGGCCAAAAATGTGTTGCAGAGCCTAATTTGAAGGCGTATATTCGATTACTTGGAACCTTTTTAATTGCCAATAGTTTAGAGCCACATGCGGGGATATGACCGCAATGGGGGATCGCGTTTTGAAACGGGCGCGGTATTTAAAAATCGGTCTGATAATCTGCCTGATTGGCATGTGGGGATGCGAGAAGCCACAAAAAGTTTCCATCGTGGCGCAAGTGGGGAATCGCCATCTGACCAAAGAAGCATTGGAGAGGCGTATTCCCCCTCCGTTTGCAGGCACAATTTCGCCCAAAGAAAAACAAAGATTGGTCGAAGATTGGATCGAAGAAGAACTTCTCTATCGAGAAGCCATAAGACAAGAACTCGACCAGGACCCCGAACTGTCGGAGCGAATTGATCGCGCTGTTCGGCAACTGTTGGCGAGCGAATTGATGGCCCGCACACACGCACGCGATGCCGAAGTCTCAGAGGATGAAATTCTCACCTATTACGAAGAACATCGTGCAGATTTTGAACGCGATCAACTCGAACTCAGGGTGCGGCATCTCATTGTGGCAGATCGAAATGCACAGACTCGGGCGTGGAACCGGCTGCAAAAGGGCGAGTTTTTTGAACAGGTGGCACGAGAAGTCTCAATCGATCAGTCGGCTGTAAATGGTGGCGATCTGGGATATTTTACCGAAGATATGGTCACCGCCTCTTTCTGGGCAGCCTGTCGGGAAGCCAAATTGGGGCACCGGATACGCACACGCACCGAGTTGGGCTACCATATCATTGAGGTAATGGCTCGGGATGACGAGGGTTCAATACGCGATTTGATTGATGTGCGCGGCGAGATTCAGCAGCGCATCTTGACCGAGCGCCGACGCGAGCAACGCGCCAAATTGCTGACCGAACTCAAAGAGCGGAGTGAATGGTCAGTCGATTGGAAGCAATTGAATAGAACACAGTGAGGATTAATACAAGGAATTTATCGACATGAAAACGCTGCTTATCAACTCGCTGATTGGGGTATTTCTGCTCGGGGGCACAGCGCGTGCAGAGCCTATCTTAGTAGATAAAATTATAGCGGTAGTAGATGACAAAATTGTGTTGCGATCCGATGTGGAAAACAAGCTGCGGATGGAATTGATCGGTCGAGGAATTGATGTGCGAACCGTACCGCAGGCAGAGCTTGAGAATATGTTCAATAAGGTGCTGGAAAATGAAATTCAGCGCAACTTATTACTGGTCAGAGCGCGAGAAGACAGCATAGAGGTAGATGACGAGCGCGTGGAAGAAATGGTGCGGGCGCAGGTTCGCCAGTTTAAGGAACAATTTGGCACAGCGGCTTTTGCCGAAGAATTAAAAAAAGCGGGATTGACCGAGCGACAGATGCGAGACAAATTCAGGGAACAATTTCGCAATCAGTATTTGGAACGCAGTATGTATGAAATACTGGCGCAGCAGGTCAGCGTCTCGCCCCGGGATATAAAGGAATTTCAAGAAAAATACCGGCGCGGCGAGTCGAATGTCGTGTCTTTGAGCCATATATTTGTTGAACCTGTTGCATCGACAGAACAACAGGACAAAATTCGCCCCCAGGCAGAAGCAGTCTTAGAACGCATTCGAGCAGGTGAAGATTTTTCAGCACTGGCAAAAGAATACTCACAAGACCCTGGCAGCGCGTCTCGAGGAGGGGATCTGGGCTTTTTTGGACGCGGGACCATGGTGCCTGCATTTGAAGACGTTGCCTTTAGTCTCAAAGCTGGCGAAGTGAGCGACCTCGTGCAATCGCAATTTGGCTTTCACATTATTCGCGTTGAGGAAATCTCGGGCGATCAGGTGCGGGCGCGTCACATTTTGTTTTTGCTACAAAAAGACGAAAAAGCCTCGCAGCAAAAGGCAATGGCATTGTATCAACAGATTAAAGACGGATCTGATTTTGCCGAACTTGCGCGCGAACATTCTGACTTTGAAGAAACAGCATCGCGCGGCGGATTTCTGGGAAGTTTTCCCAGAACTGACCTGCCGCCTGAATATGCAGAGGTGGTGCGAGCACTCAAGCCGGGCGATGTGAGTTTGCCCGTAAAAGTGGAAGGCGGCTGGAACCTGTTCCGCATCAATGACGAGGCCACCGCATTAGAGCAAATAGCCAAAGAGGAACGCTTGCAAGCATTATTCCGTGAGAAACTGGCGGAAACGCGGGCGAAATTATATGTGGATGTGCGGTTGGAATAGGATAGTATGAGATTAGATATCTATCTAAATACGTGTTGTCTGGTGCGGCGGCGTTCAGAGGCCAAGCGGGCGTGTGGAAATGGGATTGTGACAGTAGATGGGCAAGAAGCCAAGGCGAGTCGTGTTTTGCGTGTTGGGCAGAGGGTGTGCATTGCATTTTCCGATCGTCTCTTAGAGTTTGAGGTATTGGCGATTCCACGGGGCAATGTATCGCGGAAGCGAGCACCTGAATATTATCGCGTTATTCGAGATGAGGAACGGGCATCAGAATTTTTTTGAGACGCGATTCCCTTCACCACTCAGAAAAGTAGAAAGGTCAAGGCCGGCACGGGCTGGCCGTTTTTCATTTTATGCCGAATTTCCAAACTGAGGCAACACCTTATAGCCGCTTAGCGACCATTTACGACCATGTGATGCGACACGTGGATTACGTACATTGGGCGCATTATGTATCGTCATTGCTCGCACGACACAAGATCAAACCCAACCGCGTATTGGACCTGGCCTGTGGAACGGGCAGTCTGGCAATTGAGCTATACCGTCAGAAGTTCGATGTAATGGGCGCGGATGGATGCAGGGAAATGCTGGATATGGCGGTGGAGAAAGCGCGTAAGTTGCGCTATCCCATTCCCTTTTACCATCGCAATCTGCTCGATTTGAGCGATTTGCCTCCGTGTGATGCCGTGTTGTGTTTGTACGACAGCATCAACTATTTGATGTCACTCGAAATGATCGCACGCGCGTTGGAAGAAGTACATCGCATTGTAAATCTCAACGGTGTCTTTGTAGGCGATATCTGTACAGAGAGCAATTCGAGGCAATACTTTAGCAATATGCAGTCAGAAGATTCGGGGGATGGATTTTCATATCGACGACACAGCTATTACGAGAAAGGTGTGCAATACAACAAATTTGATATTCACTTTGAAGACACGGATGAAGTGGTCAAAGAAGTACATCAACAGCGCATCTATTCTCTGTCGGCAATTGAAGAACTCGTGGATAAATCGCCTTTCGAAATAGTGGGAACATACGGTGGATTTGGGTATGCACCGCCAACAGATTTTTCGGACCGGGTGCATTTTGTTCTAAGAAAATAGTTCAATTGGAACTACTGAAGCAGTTGTACATCATGTCTGTAATTAAATTACAAAACGTATGTGTCGAGCATCAAGGACAACCGATATTGGTCAATGCCAACATAGAGATCAATCAGGGCGACTTTGTCTATCTGGTCGGACAGACCGAGGCGGAAAAACGCGCGATACTCGAGCTGATTATATTTGCGGAATTGCCCAGTTCGGGCGTGGTAACTGTGGGAGATTACGACTCGCGACAAATTCGAAAAACGGATATCCCGCGATTGCGACGGCAAGTGGGTGTCGTATTTCAAGACTTCAAATTATTGCACCATCGCACAGTTTATGAAAATGTGGCCTTCGCGCTTGAAGTAACAGGTGTTTCGCGACGCTGGATCAAGCGCAAAACAAGGGCAATATTGTCAGATGTGGATTTGTTGCACAAACGCAATGCGTATCCGGATGAGTTGTCGGGTTATGAACGGCTACGGGTGGCAATTGCGCGGGCACTGGTGAATAACCCCCTTATCTTGTTAGCAGATGAACCGACCGCTAATTTGGATTCCGAGGCAACAGAGCATGTGATGGCTATTTTTAAAAAGATGAACGCGCGCGGAATAGCTGTGATCATAGCAGTACGTGATGCAGTGCAGGAAAACCGATATCCCCGGCGAATATTGCAGTTGGAAAATGGCGTCATTGAATAAGTCACAAATTGAGCAAATGGAAAAGTGAAATGAATCTGGTATTGCGCGAGGCATGGCAGGGAGTTGTGCGCACGAGAATCGCAGGTGTGATTTCTGTGGCGACCATTGGGGCATCGCTACTGGTATTGGGATTCCTTTGGCAGGTCATCGAGAGTGGGAACGCGCTGGTTGATCGATTGCGTGCGCGGGTAGAGATAGACATTTACTTAAAAGATGGCATTTCACCTCAGCGCGTAGTGGCATTGCGGCGCACGTTAGAAGCAAGACCCGAGATAGCCGGAATTGTGTATGTGAATCAGGACGTAGCTGCCAGAGAATTTCGGTCACGATTTGGCCTGGGTACGGTCGATGCGCTTTCGAGCAATCCATTGCCCGCTTCGTTCAGAGTACGCATCTCACCCGGTGAGAATATGCCGCGCCGCGCTCGAACTGTTGCAAGATCTGTAACCGGTCACAGTGCTGTAGAAGGTATAAATGTGGGTGAAGTTTGGGCAGATTCTTTAGCGCATTTTATTACAGTAATCACCGGCATTGGACTCGCACTTGGGTGTATGCTGTGTTTTGCGTGTGCATTTGCAATAAGCCATGCGACCAAGTTAATGGCACTGGCGCAGCGCGATGCCATTGGGATTATGCGGTTGGTTGGCGCAACGGATATAACTGTGTGGATGATCTTTGGGGCTGGGGGTGCAATACTGGGCTTTGTCGGTGGATTTTTGGCACCCCTGATGTTGGCTTATATAGCACCGTGGTGGGCTGTTCGCGTACCGGATTTGACAGTCACACCAACGATTGAACTGGCACTCTGTCTGGTGGCATTGGGCACTGTGCTGGGCGCAGTAGGCAGTTGGTCATCGCTGAACCGCATGTTGAGAGAAATCGCGTAGGGCATTGCCTATCCATTGAGGTATAGCGTGCAAAAACCAGCGTATATATTGTGTATAATAGCTCTTCTAATCGCATCATCGTCCAATGGAAGAGCACAGACAATAAGAGTTCTGGAAGCGCGCCTGAAAGCTGAGCAAGCGGCGATGGACAGCTTAAACGCGCGTGACCGGCAAAAGCCTCAGCCTTTGTCGGAAGCGGCGACGAATCCATCTAAAAGCGCGACCAAGGAGGCATTGATGGCAGCACAGTCCGCGTCTCAGGAGTTGACAGAAGAGATCAATAGCCTGGTTCTTGAGACCTACAACACCGAGCAACAGCTTCGACTGGCTCAGTCACAACTAAAAAATCGCGAGCAGAATATAGCGCAACGTGCGAGAGAGATATACAAAATGGGACGACAGGGAATACTCTCAGTATTATTTTCGGCAAAGTCACTACGAGATGCGGCCCAACGCATGCTATATTTATCCAGGATAAAAGATCAGGACCAGCGGGATGTCCAGACATTGCAGACGGCGCGCAAACGGGTGAGTATTCTTTATACCATACACAGTTCGCAGAAGCGACGGCAGCAAATTTTGTGGCAACGCAAACGCCAGCACGAGCAAATTTTAAAACGTCGGTGATCTGCTATTCCCTTGCGTTGATATGTACATTGGATATAACAATGGACTTTCAAGCGGCTTTGAATTTTTTGTTGGCAGGCGAGGAACTCGTACTGACAACGCATGTAAATGCCGATGGCGATGGCCTCGGTGCGTTATTGGGGATGAGCCACTGGTTGACGCTTCAGTACCAAAAGCACCGCATTGTGGTGGCGGACGAGGAGCCGGATCGCAAATATCGGTTTTTGCCGGGCTATGATCGCATAGAATCGGTACACGCCTCAATTCCAGTAGTGCCTCGCCTCGTGGTAGTAGATACCACGACATCAAAAAAACGCATTGGCGATGTCGCGGATCTGATTGGACCTGCGACAAAAACGCTGGTAATCGACCACCATGTAGATGCGGATGAAAAGGGCGATGTACGGGTGATTGCTCCAGATGCCAGTTCTGTCAGTGAATTGATCTATTTGCTCATAAACTGGCACGCCCGGCGTAGTAATTCGGGATTTACACCCGAGATCGCGACGTGTTTATATGCCGGAATTGTTTTTGATACAAAACTATTTAAACATTCGCATCCAGAACGCGCCCTCCGCGCTGCAGCAGAACTCGTTACACACGGCGCTGACCCGCAGCAGATTGCGGAGAACATGTTTTCGCATCAAACGTACCAAACGGTGAAAACCCTGGGATTCGCGCTGTCGAATCTCACGCTACACGAAAATGGACAGATCAGCACATTGTACGTCGATCACAAAACCCATGCGATGAATGGCGATCTGGATGGCGTGGTTGATCACGCGATGTCGATTGACGGCGTTGAGGTCGCACTATTTTTTAAAGAACAGGAGCCGGGGCAACAGCGCGTGAGTTTGCGGTCGCGAGGAAAAGTAGATGTCAATCGCATTGCTCGTCAATTTGATGGCGGCGGTCACATCCGCGCATCGGGGTGCGAGATTAAAGGCAATGTTGACGAAGTGCAAGCGCTTTTGCTATCTGTTGTGCGCGAACAATTGTGAATCGGTGAAACTCTCCCTGGCCTGGCAACCCCCTGCACGATTCCAGCAGGAGCAGGCTGTAGCAGCGGTTCAACAGAAAGGAAATAGATATGGATCTTTTGACACTGAAGACGTGGTCGCCAGATGATATTTTGCAGGCGGTAGAAATGGGCCTGGTGATCAAAAAGAATCCCGAGCGCTATGAAGGCTTGCTAACGGGACAAACTCTGGCGATGTTATTTCAGAAAACATCAACGCGCACCCGTGTATCTTTTGAAGTGGGCATGCATCAATTGGGAGGTCAGGCCGTATTTTTGGACTGGATGACCACCAATTTTGGATTGGCCGATGTGCGGGATGAAGCACAGGTCCTGTCGCGATATGCCGATGTGATTATGGCGCGCATGCTCAAACACGAAGATCTGCTGCGGCTGACTCTCGGCTCCGAAGTCCCTGTGATCAACGGATGTTGTGACCGCTATCACCCCTGTCAAGCTCTGGGCGATCTGCTATCGATCCTGGAAGTGCGAGGCAAGTTGGCGGGAACGCATGTAGTTTATGTGGGCATCTGGAACAATGTGTGCAATTCGCTGGTGACAGCGTGCACAAAAGCAGGCGTACGCATAACGGCTGTGACGCCAGAGATCAACAAGCCATCGGCAGATCCCGAACTGGTTAAAGCAGCGCGTGCAACCGGGTTGTTTGAAGAAACGCTGGATCTGGAAGCCGCTGTTGCCGATGCAGATTTTGTTTATACGGATACGTGGATTGATATGGAATTTTTTAACAATCCAAAATTTTCAGAAGAAAAGAAGCGACGCACCAGAGTATTCATGCCATATCAGATCAATAGCGAATTGCTCAAAAAGACAGATGCTTATGTGATGCACTGCCTCCCTGCACACAAGGGATATGAAGTAACGGATGAGGTCATGGCAAGCGAGCGATGCATTGCTGTGGATCAAGCAGAGAATCGCATGCACGTTCAAAAAGCCGTATTGCTTCAAATGATTGGACCAGAGCGGATAACATAATGGCTATACCAGAAAGATTATCTCGAGAAATCGCCAACCCCAAGCAGATGCTGGAGGAGAAGATCGCATCGCACGAAGCGCGGATAGCGGTGATGGGATTGGGGTATGTGGGATTGACCCTATCCGTGGAATTGGGCAAGGTGGGATTTTCCGTCACGGGAATCGATACATCGGCGCGCAAAGTAGATCTGGTAGAATCTGGAAAGTCCGATGTGCAGGGTGTATCGGAATTTGAAGTAGCGGGTCTCAAAGCTGTGGGCAAATTGACAGCAACACGGGAATGCGATGTAATCGATGAAGCCGACGTGGTTGTGGTATGTGTGCCTACACCCTTGAATAAGACACGCGACCCGGATGTCTCATTTATTTTGCAAGCATGTAGCGCAATCAAAGACCGACTGCGCCGTGGTCAACTGGTAATTCTGGAAAGCACGACGT
>JAPOXY010000246.1 GCA_026706845.1 Gemmatimonadota bacterium | reverse complement strand
ATATTTTGCAGTTCTACATTGCAAAATATCACATCACAGCCTGTAATTGGAATCAGACATAGCCCCATCAAAATTAAAAGCCATTTCTTCATCGCAAACTCCTTTCTGTGATGTGATATTTTGCAATGTAGAACTGCAAAATATCCATTTAATGAATGGTTGTCAAACCCTTCTTTTTTGTTTACGTTGGAGATAGAGATTCGGCGGACTGACATCCAACAACTAAAAAAAGGAATTTTATGCCTGCTCCTCTTTATCCCAAATCCATTCGCTGGTGGCCCGCTATTGCTATCGCCGCATTGATGCTCATTGTGTTATCGGCAATCTGGATTCCCGAAAGGCCAAGCCGTCAGATGCAGGTTATGCCAACGATACTGGTCTGCTCAGTCGGATTTCTTTTACTCTGTCTCTGGTTCTTTACTTTTTCCCGAGCGAGTCGCAAAATCCGCCTGCGGGGTCTAAGTATTCTTATACTCCTGATCATCCTGATAGTTTCACTATTCCAAATCCGCGGTTTCACGGGCGACCTGGCTCCCAAGATAGAGTGGCGCTGGTCTTCTGTCACATCGATATCCGTAGCGGGACAATCTTCAAATGGCCCCGACATAGACTATCCGCAATTTTTGGGTCCTCACCGCAACGCCATCCTCAACGGAATAAAACTGGAATCCGATTGGGATCAAAATCCCCCCAAATTGCTCTGGCGTGTACCCGTTGGTGAAGCCTATTCCGCCTTTGCCGTTGTTGGACGCTCTGCCGTAACTCAAGAGCAAAAAGGCGAAGACGAAACCGTGGTCTGTTACGACCTCTTGACCGGAAAAGAGAAATGGCGTCACAGCGCGCCTGCGCGATATGAAACCGCGATTGCCGGAATTGGTCCGCGAGCCACACCCACCATATCGGGCAATCGCGTTTATTCTTTTGGCGCAACCGGCATCCTCACCTGTCTCAATTTAGAAACTGGTCGAGAAATCTGGTCACGCGATACTGTGAAAGAAACCGATGCGCGCGTTAAAGAATGGGGCATGAGCGGTTCGCCTCTCATTTTAGACGACAAAGTGATCGTGAGTCCGGGCGGGTCAAACGAGCAATCGCTGATGGCTTATGACAAAGAAACCGGTGCTATTATCTGGGGAGGTGGCCGTACAAGAGCGGGGCATAGCTCGCCCAGTTTGGCCTCCATAGCAGGAATGGATCAAATACTCATTTTTAACAGGGGGCAGGTTGCGGGTCACGATCCAATTTCCGGCAAGTTGCTATGGGAATATCCCTGGACTGGTGGGATGACGCAACACGTTGCCCAACCCATTCCACTGCCCGGAGACAGCATCTTTGTATCAACAGGTTATGGTATCGGCAGTGAATTGATTCAAATTGCGAAAAACAGTCGGGATGAATTTACTGCCGAGCGGATATGGAAAAGCCCTCGTCTCAAAGCCAAATTTGCCAATATGATCTATAAAGACGGATATATTTACGGGCTGGATGATGGCGTCCTCGTGTGTCTGGACCTGGCGGACGGACAGCGCAAATGGAAGCAAGGGCGCTACGGACACGGCCAACTCATTCTCGTAGATGACCTCTTGCTCATCCAGACCGAATCGGGCGATGTCGTCCTCGTTGATGCATCACCAGATGAACACAATGAACGCGCGCGCTTTCCCGCTCTGGACAACCACACCTGGAACGCACCCACATTTGCCGCGCCCTATCTGCTCGTGCGAAATGATCGAGAAGCAGTGTGTTATGAACTCGCACTCAAAAAGATAAATTAACGCGCCTCACACCTCCTGTTTCAACGCGGGCAATAAAGGTGCTCGCAGGGCAAAGAAAACAGCTATCGCGCTTGCGATGAGACCCGCGCCGTATATAATGACAAGCGTGAGAGCCAGCGATTCCCAGGGGATTAACGCACCATAGCTCATAACATGGGGCGCTACTGCAATAAGCGCGGAGATGCTACCGATAGCCAGCCCCACGAGCATTAAAAACCCATTCTCCGCAAGCAACATCCGCGACAGCACAGCGCGTCGAAATCCAAAGGCGCGAAGAACCGCCAATTCACCGCGCCTTTCAATCACATTTCTCAATAGAACGATTCCCAATCCAAGCGTCCCCAACAGCAGTCCCAATCCCCCCAGTGTTTGAAAGGTGGAGAGATACGTGTTTTCGACCTCCTGAAAATGCGCGAGTTTTTGCGTTGTAGATACGGCGTCTAACCCGATATCTTTTAATCTGCTCTCCACAAGCGCTGTAAGTTGAACGGGTTGTTGCGTTTCAATGAGAAAAGCGCCATACCCGCTCTGGTCGGGAAAGTGCCGCAAAAAATTGTCTTCGGAAATCAGCAATTCACTTTGAAAAATACTCGTCTTTAGCAAGCCCACCAATCTCAGCTTGACGGTCCCCCCCATCTCATTCTGCAACACAATATCATCGCCTAATTGCTTGTGCAAGATCCACATAGCCGAATTGTAATCCCCAATTGCCGGGATCACATCTGCGCCCAGATCCCCGGATAATAGAGTCCAGGGATTTTTCACCTGGGTACTCGTTTGCTGAAATGTAAACCCTCCTCGCTGACGCAGAGCTTCGGGAACGCCCAAAACGCGCGGGCTTTCGGGCTTGTAAAGATTGAGACAACTCGCATCTTCACCGGGCAAAACGCGCATCGGAATGAACCGCGCCTGATCCAGAAAATCTGCATCTGCTTGCGAGAACCCGAGTTCAAATTGCCCGTCTTTTGAATTGAAATCCCAATAAATCGGCACATCGACTTCGGCGATGAGGGCAAAGCCCCCCGTACCAGAAGCTTTGTCCTGCGCGATATTTTGAGTCAAATCCGTTCGTCTATTTGCGCCTACTGCAACAATGACAAAACACGCACACCCGATGAGTGAGGCACACAGCAAACTTCGCCCGGGTTGCCGCTTGCTATTTTGCACCCCCATCCCAATAATACCCTCTCTTATGGCGCGATGCCCGCGCCTGAACCAGAGCGAGAGAATGCACAATCCCGAAACCATCCACAGCGCGCCACTGATAAAAAACAAACCCGTACCCGCTGATGGATTCACCGCCACTGCTCCCCCCAGACTGAACGCGGCGAGGATGAGGCTGCCCAGAACATACCATTTTGCGCGCGACTTTGCGCGCACTACTTCCGTAATACCCGATAATAATGCGCGAACAGAAATATTGCCCAAACGGCGCAGTGTGAGCCAGATTGCCAGCAGGATCACAATTAGTGAAATGGCATAGCCTAACAACAGACTCGATGCGTGGATGTGGAGCGCGAGATCAGACGTACCAACCGCGCCCACCCAATAAGTACGCAATCCCGCCATAATCAGATAGGCATAGAAAACACCGCCTACCAGCCCCAAAATACCGCCTACACACGCCAGTATGAGGCCCTCGGAGCTAAAGAGGCGGCGGATTTTTTTTCCCGTATATCCCGACACCATCCGCATGCCGACTTCTCTGCCTCGCTGCTCCACACTCAGGCGAAATAACAAACCTACCAGAAGAGCCGCGGAGATAATCAGAAATTGGCTGAATGCAATAAACAGCCCGCTAAAGTCCGTTGCCCCTGCAGAAGCAGCCAGGCCCTGTTGTTTGACGGGCTGAAATGCCAGACCAGCAGATTCGGGCGCGATATTTTTTAGCAAGCGATCCTCAAATCGCTTCGCTGTTGTTTCGATATCTTCTCCTGCAACAGCCCCAATGCGTATGGTGGTTAATACGCCAAATCGACTTTTCCACAATCGCTGCCCAGTCGCGGCGGACACAAAGGCTTTTGGCGCGTCGCGATAGGCGTCCCAATAATCTTCATCTTTCGGACGAACGCGACTCAGGTCTATGGGAAAAGGCGCTTCCCAATCGGCCATATTATTTGCATCACCCAGGCCCGGATAATCGGGAGACAATTTTTCATCTGCGCCCAATCCCGCCATTGCCACAATACCCTTGAGTTGAAATATCGCCCAACGGGTCAGGAATTCTTCCCCAGGCGCGACTTCGTAATAGGCAACTTTGACCTCATCTCCAACCCGTGCGTTCAAATCCTCAGCTGCCCAGGTATTCAGCAAAATATCGTCTTCTCCGAGTTGCAGTGATCCATCTACAAGCTGAAAAGCCCCCAGATTCTCAACATCTAACGCAGAAATTGTAGAATAGGGCAATTCTCTCTCCCCCACCTGTGTGGTATTCGCCAGATAGGTGAGAATGGACATGTGGGGCGCGTTTAATTCGGCAGATACTTGTTGAACAGTTTCCGCAATATGGGATTTGAGAATAAACTGCGTGCTCTCAATAGAGAAATAATCGATCTCTCGGCGGATGACAATGCCGAGATCATCGGGTGTTACAACGCGGGAAAGTGCTTCCTGAACGTCTGCATCTGGATCACCAGATACCAGCAATGTATTCACGCGGCCTCTTTGACCCAATGCTTTTTGCAAAACCGGCAACGACAGGTATGCATTGAGTGGAACAGTCTGACGGGCGAAAAGGCCGAAGCGTCCCATACCCCTATCGGGGAGCACACCTGCGAGCGTCAGTCGAATTGTTTGAACCGCACCATCGGCACGTCCAAATAGCGATTCGCGGTGAATATCATCTGATTGTTCAAAAGACAACAGAATGGCATCGCCAATCTGTGCATTGAGTTCTTTTCGGAGGGATTCGTTGACAACAACGGATGGAAATATGCCTTCGCTCGTCAACTCGGGCAATATTCGATCAAACAGATTTGCAAAGCGATTGTCAATACCCTGAATTTGAACGCGAGAAGCCCGCGTATTCGATCTCGCGTGAACAGCCGTTCCGCTCAGACTGATGGCCGATACAACATCCTGGGTGTTGAGTTCACGCTCGAGATCGCGCGCCAGACTCGCACGGAAAAAACGCTCGGATACCAGGGCGTGGTCAATTTTGCCCAGGCGACTCAGCGACAAATCTCTCAAGCTGCCGCGCACGGAATCGCCTACGATCAAGGCACCCGTCAGAACAGCAGTCGCCACTGCCACGCCGAGCATAACAGCCAGATTAATTCGCCAGAAATAGATCAAACTTCGACGCACGTTCCCTCCTGCAGATCAAACCGCCGCTCAAAGCGATGGGCCAGTGCCGTGCTGTGCGTCGCGCAGATCAGGATATTATTTTCTCGCTCGTGCAATTCAAACAGCAGATTGGCTATCTCTTCTGCTCGTGCTCCATCCAGGCTACCCGTTGGTTCGTCGCACAAGAGCAATGCCGGGGAATTGATAAGCGCACGCGCAACCGCTGTGCGCTGTCGCTCGCCGCCAGATAATTCAGCGGGCCGGTGATCAATGCGATGCGACAAGCCCACGCGATCAATAATTTCCTGGGCGCGGTCTCGCGCATCGCCATTTCGAAATGCCAGCGTCGGGATCAAAACATTTTCCAAAACCGAGTATTGCGGCAAAAGATGGTGCTCTTGAAATACAAATCCAATCCCCTGATTTCTAAACCGCGCGAGTTCGATTTCCGACAGTGCAAAGGGATCCTCTCCCTCAATTTCGAGACTCCCTTCAGATGGCCGGTCAAGCGTACCAAGCACATGCAACAAGGTACTCTTCCCCGACCCCGAAGGCCCCATAACACTCAGCGACTGCCCCGCCGCCATATCAAAAGATATATCCTGCAGCACATTTACATCGCCGAAGCGTTTGGAAAGATTCTCAACTTTTAGTGCCATCTTGAACCTCTTAGATATACTATTTCAAGATCTGTATTTGATCCGCAATAAAATCTGGAATCGGTATGGACCTGATTTTTTCGCCGGGATTGCATATACAACATACCGTGCTCAATTCTCCGTGGGCAATAGCCGTATCCCCGCGAAAAAAATCAAACCGATAGGTCAGCGATTTTGTGCCCTTGCGTATCACCCTCAGATGAATATCCAGCACATCTTCAAATACGGCTGGACTGAGATATGTACATGTCGCTTCCAATCGCGGCCACCCGATTTTATTTCCATCCCATTCTGTTGAAACACTCGTACCCAACGCGCGCAAAAAAGCATGCTCGGCAGCTTCCATAAACACAAAAAACCGGGAAAAGTGTACAATCCCGGCCATATCCGTATCGGAAAATGCAACCCTGCGGGTAGTATGAAAATCACTGTGCATAGTGCTATCCGTCATCAAGACGAAGGTTTAAATAATGTCACCAGACAACCTCCCATCGCAGCCAGTATAATACCCAGCACAAATTGCCAGTTCAAACCACCCCACCCACCTGCTGGCGGATGCAAGATGAGGGAGACGACGGCATTGACCATAGGCGCGCCGGCAAAAACAATGGACATAACCACGGGTGGCGTCCCTTTTGCACCAAAGGCGAGGAGCACGCCAAATGCACCGATAGCCCCCACAATGCCAGCCAGCAGCGACCATGTCAGCCCCTTTGTCGGGAATGACCAGTCCGACCCGTTAATCGCCAGCACAATGAGGGAGCCAATAACAGCTGTCAAAAGATAGGCAATGCCCACAAAGAGAAAAGCTTTGTAGCGTCCATTTTCGGGATCGCCCATAGCGATCTGTCCGGTGTGCAGAAAAATCCCGTATAAACCCCACGCCCCCACAGTCATCAACGCAAAAATCAACCACGTAAGTCCAGAAGATGAAGTCGGCATTTGCCCTCCCGTGTTAAGTTTTTAATCCCACATACTGTCGATATACCGCCAGTGTTGCTTCCGCCATATCGTCGTCGCTAAAATTTTGATGTACTGCTTCTTTGCCTTTTTGCCCCATCGTCTCCCGCCCCTCTTTGTCGTTCATCATCCGCAGCAGCCCTGCCGCCAGAGCCTCTGAAGAATCTGGCTCTACCAGAATTCCCCCACCCGTTTTTTCAATCCATTCTGGAAAAATACCGTGCCGGGGCTGAACAACGGGAACGCCATTGGCCATAGCTTCGAGCAGCGATAGCCCCTTGGGTTCTCTATAAGGCGTTGGCACGGACAAGATATGAATGCTATTCAGGAATGCAATTTTTTCTTGTCGATTGACTTCCCCGCGATAATCAAAAATATCGGAAAGCCCCCGGGATGCGACTTGTTCGCACACTTGCTGAAAATACGGCGCATCTCTTTGTCCGAGATAACCGGCAACATTGAGTTTTACCTTTTCCACACCAACTTGCTCAGCCAGTTGATGAAACGCATCTACCAGCACATGCAACCCCTTCTCGGGACATATTCGGGCGAGATAACCAATAGTAAAAGGCAGCGGATCTGGCTTTACACTGCTTTCTCCATGTCCGTCTAATTTGATACCCAAAGGCGCAACGTGAATCCTATTGCGCGGCACATCGAGATAACCAGCCATAAAATCGGCATAATAATCACACGTAGCGACAAATCCATCGACATCCCTTGCCCGATCTCGCAAGCACTGCCGCGCCTCTGATTTGTACGGTTCTATCAATCCCTCGAGAAAGATATCCTCGCCTTGTAGAGAACACAAAACGGGAATACCGAGTTCCCGTTTCATTTCTCTGGCCATGCCCAAAAACATCGAATTGGTCAATTGCACGAGGTCTGGTCGAAAATCCTCTTTTAACCAACGCACCAGCTTTGCGAGTTCTTTTTTTTGCGCGCCATTTTCCCCCTCTAAAACCGATACAGTGAGCGCGCCGAGGTCTTCCGCGCGTGTTGATCCACTAAAACGGGCGATACCATTGAGCAGCGTTCGGCTATTCAATAATCTATCGACAAAAGAGGGCGTGTGCCGAAAAATACCCATTTTCTGCTGGAGATAAACATTTATGCCGCCGTAAAATACCCGATCGATACTCGCGCCCGGTTCATCGGTACGCAGGGGCGTGTACGTCGGAACAAGCGCAAAATCTATTCCCTTGCGCTGAAGCGCAGAGGCCAGCGCATTGTCGTGAATACAACTGCCACAATACATGCCCGCCGCACCCGCGGCAATATAAGCAATTCGCATATACAGCAATCCCGTTTAAGCGGATACCTCAGCATAGTGATCCACAGTCTCGGGCAGATCACACATTTGCCCCATAGGCTCAAAAATAGGAGTGACATCCTCGCGATAGACATTGCCTTTTAAGATATTGATAATGCCATCTATACATTCTGGAT
Organism: Gemmatimonadota bacterium; assembly: GCA_026706845.1. NCBI lineage: Bacteria > Pseudomonadati > Gemmatimonadota > Gemmatimonadota bacterium. Next base: position 33,356 of record JAPOXY010000246.1, on the reverse strand, counting down.
GCGCTTTTAAAAATTTGGCAAAACTGAAATCTTTGGTATAAAAAGCATAGACCAATTTGCGAATCGCCTCCATACCTGGTAGAAATTCTGGTCCCCATTTGCCGAGTTGATCCGCAGAGAAATCGCGTTTTTCAATGGCCTCGTGGATCGCATCAGCGGCCATCTCGCCCGATTTGAGTGCGAGAAACACACCTGAAGAATAAACGGGATCTATAAAACCAAAAGCATCGCCTACCAGCACCCATCCCTCACCCGCGACAGTATTGGATCGGTATGAAAAGTCCTGCGTGACTTTCATCGGAAATAGCTGCTCGGCCCCTGCGAGCCGTTCTCGCATGCGGATACACTTTGCTAACTCTTCTTCAAAAATTTCCTGGGGAGTTCTCTTGCGGTTCTGTAACAAATAATCCAATCCCCCAACAACACCCACGCTGACCACATCATCTGCCAGCGGGATGTACCAGAACCAGGAATCCTTGTCTTGCGTATGTAAAATCAGCGTTGCGCCTTCGTCAATACCCTCATCGCGGAACGCGCCTTTGTAGTGCGTGAAAATAGACGCCTTTTTTAGCTCTGGCTCAATCGTCTTGGTCTTTAGCCTTCGCGAAATAAGCGCGCTTCGCCCCGTCGCATCTACAATAACACTGGCAGATACATCTTGAATCCGTCCATCGCGGCATCTTACCTGAACACCCGTTGCGTGCTCTCCACTAAAATGCACCTGATGCACACTCGCCCCTTGTACGATCTCAGCGCCTTTCTCGCGGGCATTGTCCATCATCATAAGATCAAATTCGCTGCGCAACACCTGATATGTAATCGAACTTTCGTGGGGATCGTGTAAGTGAAAATAAAATGGCGCAGAGCCTTTTCCCGATCCGCTGAAAAACTGAACACTGTATTTTTTGACAAACGCACTTTTTTTTAGCTTGTCGAGCAGCCCCAACCGCTTGAATGACCAGTAAGTACCCGGCATCAGGGACTCGCCAATCTGAAACCTGGGAAACTCCTCCCGCTCCAGCAACAACACGCGGTGACCGTATTCAGCGACCAGTGCGGCTGTCGTGCTTCCCGCAGGTCCCCCGCCTATGACAATGACATCGTATTGATCTGAGATCATGAAATAGTTCCTAAAAGTTCCTCACTAATGTGTCGTATTCACTATGTGGTCCAATCCAGAACCACAGGATAACATTATCTACCACAATGCCCAGCGCGCGCCAACCCATTCCTATTCTTACAGAGTAGATTGCTTGCGTTGGATGCACTCGCTTAAACTCAAGGCTGGGATGCGCTATATTTTCCTTCCAAAGTTTATAATTTTTTCGCGCAATTACCTTGACTCTGTCGGGTAATTTTTGGAAGCACCTGATGAAGTCTCGTGTTAGTTGGGAAGTCACAGTTCATCAAAACCCATTTCTTTTGTACGCCCCGCTCTATATTCCTCTCTAGCTTTATCTGCAAGTGCGGCAAGCACATCGGGAGATTTTGCCAGAGATTCATCCCATCGAATCTCATCTTCAATATCTTTTAATAATTGCTCCGCAAGTGCATCCTGTGATTTTTCGGGAAGTTTTTGCGCTTCTTTAAATGCTTTGGTAAGAAGATCGGTCATATCTTTATCTCCTTTTATCTATGTTTATCCGTGTGAAACGCTCAAATTACTCGCGTTTCTTCTGTGGTTGCTTTTTAACGATGATCTGTAAACCGTCTCGCTTTAAGTTCAAATCTCGGCAACGTATTGTGCGGCACGGTTTGAACGCTGGCGCGTATGCCCAGAATATGTCGCACCTCTCTACCTATCGCCTCGGAAATTGCACCCGCCTCTCCGCCATTTAATTCGATGCGAATTTTCATATCATCCATTTCGCGTTGTCGATAAATATCCACTGCAAACTCGGTCACTTCGGGAAATCCCCGCACGATATTTTCAATCGCGCTGGGATAAAAATTGACGCCGCGGACAATCAACGCATCGTCGATACGTCCAATCACGCCCCCTTCCAGACGCGAGAAACTCGAACCGCAATCACATATTCCCGCATGCAGCTTTACGCGATCTCCCGTGCGATAGCGAATAACCGGCATGCCAGCGCGTCCCAAATTGGTGAGCACCAACTCACCCTCTCTCGCTTGTTCGCCCGTATTGGGATCGATCACTTCGCAAATAAATTCAGATTCGTTTATATGCATGCCATCTCGAAACGCACATTCAAATCCCCACGCACCCACCTCAGTCGCTCCGGCGTGGTCGTAACAACGCGCGCCCCAGACCTGCTCAATGCGTCGTCTGGTCGCAGGCAACCCCGCGCCGGGTTCGCCTGCGTGAATTGTAGTCTGAACACTCCCACCTGCAATATCAAAACCTTCGGCCTCAGCCACCTCTGCCAGATGCAGGGCATACGTCGGCGTACAGATCAGAACAGTAACCCGATGATCCTGGATCGCCTGCAAACGCTGGATCGACGACATAGATCCCCCAGAGATAGACATTGCACCCATTAAACGCGCACTCTCATGCCCGGTCCAGAATCCGATAAAAGGGCCAAAGGAAAAGGCAAAAAACATCCTGTCATTTGCCGTCACGCCCGCCCCGCGATACACATAAGTCCAGCAGCGCGCAAACCAATCCCAACTCTCTACCGTATCCAACCAGTTCAAAGGCTCTCCCGTAGTCCCCGATGTTTGATGGACACGGACATAGTGATCTGGCGGAAACGTCAGATTGCTGCCATAAGGAGGATACGCCATCTGATCTGCTGAAAATTCCTCTTTGGTCGTGAAGGGCAATCGCCTGTAATCATCGCGCGTCTGAATATCCTCGGGTCGATAAATACCCGCTCGATTCAACTTATTGCGATAAAAATCATTGCCATTCAGCACTGAAGACAGCATACCTCGCAACCGCTTCAACTGCCGCTGCCAAAGCGCATTTCGGTCTGGGGTCAAGTCGGGCATAGTTCAAATATTGACTTCAAAAGCACAGTACAGGCCAAATGGATTGGCCGGAATAATTGAAGCGGAGCCAAAGCCGCGCGTTTCGTATTCCTGATTGGTCAAATTTTTGGCGTTAATGCGAAATTTTAGCAGCCTGTACGCATAAGACACCGAGGCATCCAGCGTCAGCACATTCCCAATCTGAAATTGATTGTCTTCGGCAATAAACTGGCTGGCAACATAGCGCGCGCCAATCCCAAATTCCAATCCGTTGTCAAATCCTCTCGCCGTCCACACATTAAAAATATGACGCGGCGAAAAAGCCGCCCTATTTCCCGAACGATCCATAAGCTGGTATGTAACTCCCGTTTGCGTGAACACGGGAACAAACTCGGCAAAGCGAGTGAGTTTGGCATTGGAAAATGAGTAGGATAAAAATGTGTGCCAATTTCTCACGGGGCGCATCATCACTTCCAGCTCAAGACCGCGAGACCTCTGGTCCCCATCTTGTTTTGTAACACCCGTTGCATCGGGAATGCCAATATTGTTTTTTGTCAAATGATAAACTGCGAGGCTCGCGTGCAGGCGGTTATCCAACAGGTATTTTTTCGCGCCCACTTCCATCTGGAAACTCTCTTCTGTCTCTCTCGGGCCAGCTACCTGACTGGAAGGAGGTGCAAAGGCTCTGCCGACATTGGCGTAAAACGAGAGATCCTTCGTAAAAGAAACCACCATGCCAGCCATAGGACTCAGTTTGTTGTAATTGCGAGACGTGGAAGTCAGGGGATCATCGTAATCAATGCGGTCGTATCGCACGCCCACAAATGCCTGATAGCATGGACAAAAAACAATGCGATTCACGACATAAGGCGCGACAACGCGGCTTTTTGAATCCGCCCCCTGCGATTGTCCTGGAATAATAAAATGAGGTTGGCTCGTGTTCGCGGTCTCCACGGGGTTGAACACGTCGATATTGGGCAAAGCAGCCACATCTAAGGTAAATTTGTCTTTCCACTGCATCAATTCCAGTCCGGTAAGCAGGGTGTGTTCTACGTGGCCCGTGCGGAATGTAGAAAGCAGTTCAAACTGATTGCCCAACACTTGCTGACGGTCGTCCAGAAGAACAAGTGAGCGCACGATGTCCAGACTCCCCTGGGCATTGGGAAAGACGCCGCTGAACAATGTGCCCTGAGACACCCATGAAAAATCGGTGTAATAGAGCTTGTTGCGAAGCGTGGCCCGCTGCGATAAGCGCGACTGAAGATCGACGCGCGCCCGATAAATATCTTGATCTGACGCATCAAAAGGCGATTGATACGATTGTGTACGCGGCACATCTGCGACCGCCCCATTAATAATGGGCAGCCCCGAATCCGATTTGTACCTGCTGGTGACATATTCAAAATTGGCGGTCACTGTGGTTTTGTCACTGGGCCGCCATGTCACTGCGGGATTCACAGCCCACAAACCGCTGTCTTTATCGTCTCGATAGCTGTCAGATACCTGCCGTAGTGCATTGACGCGCAGGGCAATACCCTGATCGATATCCGCCCAATTTGCATCCACTGTTCCGCGCCCTGTCCTGTACGGGCCGTAAGAACCTCCGACCTGAAACACATTTGTAAAAATCGGTTGTTTGCGACTCAGATTCACCGATCCAGAAAGCGGGTTACCGCCATATAAAAATGCCCCCGGACCCTTGAGCACCTCCACGCGCTCCAGATTGTAAAGATTGTAAAACGTGGCTTCCGGCTCCGATGCACCATCGGTGAGCACCAGCCCGCTGGAAAGCGAATCGAATCCGCGAATGACAAAGAAATCCGTAACGCCAAATACGGTCTGGATATTGACCCCGCTCACATTTCGCAGTGCATCTCCCAAAACCACGCCGCTTTGATGTTGAAACAACCCGTGATTGACTACACCGATACTCGCCGGTGTCAAGCGGATTGGAATGGGAACCTTCGTCGCAATAGTGCTCACGGTAGGCACTTTTTCCTTGCTCTCCGTCACCACAATCTCTTCCCCCGCATAAACCGGCAGTTCTTCCTCTTCCTTCCCCTCCTCTTCTGCATTCTCAGCAAAAATGGGACTGCTAATCATGCTCAAAACACAGACAAAAATCAAAAGCTGTTGCAAATAATTCATAGCGGCTTCTCCGGTTATCGGTTGTCCCCCGGCCTTTTCCGACTATTATTCGCTCTCCGTGTCCACAGGTTTCGCCTGCATGCCCGATACATTCATGCATACAATCCTGTGCATATCCCTCACAAAAATTTTCCCATTGGCAAGTGTTGGTGGTGTCCAGCACTTGCCCGATAGCACTTGTGCTCTGGCCTTTTCCCGAAACTCTGTGGGCGATGCGTCTGCCAATGCGAGTTTGCCTTTATCGCTCAAAATAATCAACTGTCCATCGGCATAAATAAGCGTCCCTTTGCCATACCCCCGGTGTTTCCACTGTTCTTTGCCAGTCTCTGCTTCAATACATTTCAAAATTGCATTGTCAAAACCGTAGATATAGTCGCCGATCAGAAGCGATGTACCAAAATGATTTTTCATACCGCGGCTTTCCCACACCTTTTTTACACTCAGACCATCTCCCTCCCGGGATATTTGCAACAGAGCTGCCCCATGGTCATAGCCCGAAGAAATAAATATGCGATCTGGAGGCACTAAAATTGGCGTAGCAACATTCAGATCATAAGATGTGTACCAGGGAAATCGCCAGAAGAGCGAGCCATCCGTGGGAGAAAGCCCAACCGCGGCTTCGCCCGAAATAAAAACCACCTGACGAATACCCGCAATATCTACAGCAATAGGCGATGAATAAGACACGATGTCGTTTTGAGACGCCCACTTGACAGCGCCATTTGTCTTATTCAAAGCGATAAACGTCCCTTGCCGTGTGCCAACCTCTAAAAGCAACAAATCGCCTTCGACCAGCGGCGACGTCGAAAAACCAAATTTTGGCACGCGACTGCCCAATCCATCGTAGAGATCGACCAGCCACAGTTTTTTCCCATCTTTTGCATTGAGCGCGTACAACCAGCCTTCTGCACTGAGCACAAAAACCCGATCGCCATCTACAGTGGGCTGAGAACGGGGGCCATTTCCACCTTGCCGCTCATAGTATTTGGCACCGGTCCTGAAACGCCAGATTTCCTCACCCGTTTCTTCATCGAGGCAAACGGCAAATTCATCTTCACCAGCCGAGAACATAGTATAGACCCGTCCCTCTGCGACCGAGATACCGGAAAACCCCTCACCGAGTTCTTTTTCCCACACAACCCTTGGCCCTTCTTTTGCCCAGGTTGTCAACAACCCCGTTTCAGAAGAAATACCCGTTCGGTTGGGTCCCAACCATTGAGGCCAATCCGCGTGTGCGGAAGAAAAGCACAGCACAACGGCGATTGACAAATAATACCTGTATTTCATATATCCTCCATTGTTATTAATTGTTTATGTATAGCGCGAATTGCGATATTTTTCGTGATAAAATTCGGGCAGCAACTGATCGACGCGCAAAAGTCCCTCCCGGCTCAGAGTGATACTCTGCGAATCAAAATCCAGCATCTCGTATTCCCTGAGTTTCTGATAGGCATCACCAAATTGGTGCAAAATATTGACGCCAAATTTATCCTGAAAATACGCTGTTTCAATCCGCCCGAGCTTGAGTTGCAAAATCATCTCTCTGATCAGCCGCTCGTCTTTTGTGGGCACAAAAGATCGATTGATCGGAAGTTGTCCTTTGTCAATGGTTTCGATATAGGGATCCCAGTGCGTCTGGTTTTGAAAATGCATACCACCCACATGTGAAAAAGAAGCCACACCCGCACCGATGAGATCCGCGCTGCGCCACAGGGCATCTCGATAGATGAATTTGTTCAGACGACCTTTTTTCACCAGTGTATAAGCACTCGATGTTTCATAGCCCGCGCTGGCAAACTCTTCAATCGCATAATTGTGCCAGGCGCGCTTGGTAGCCCAATCTGCGACCTGCAAACCACCCCCATCGCGTATCGCTTTTGAATACGTCGTATTAAACGGCAATTCCATCTGATAAATAGTGACGCTATCCGCGTCGAGATCAATGGTACCCTGCACCGTATCTCGCCACGTCTCCCACGTCTCTCCGACCATACCGGAGATTAAATCTACATTGACCTGTACAAATTCCTGCGCCTTGACCCACGGCATAGCCCTGTAAATTTCTTTGCTGACGTGTGCGCGACCATTCTCCCGCAAAATATCGTCGTTTAAGTTCTCCAATCCCAGGCTCAAACGCGTGACGCCAATCTCTCGAATAGCCTCGACTTTGGATTCTGACAGCGTACCCGGTTCGCATTCAAATGCCACTTCTTCCGCATCATCCCATGGCATCACAGCCTTGACCCGGTCAACCAATGTCTTTAAATGTTTGACACTGATATAAGACGGCGTGCCACCGCCAAAATAAACAAAGTGCAATTTTCGCCCTGCAATACGCGGCAACGTGCTATAAGCTTCCACTTCTTTTGTCAGGGCATCCAAATACGTCTGAATTTCCGCGCTATTGCGATCTGTATAAACCCGAAAATAACAGAACTTGCACCGTTTTCGGCAAAATGGAATATGCAGGTAAAGGCCGAGAGGTGTTTCTCTATCCTCCGAATCAGATGAGTGCAACATCTCTTCAATGCGCGCCGTATTTTCATCGCGCCAGAAAGAGTAAGGCGGATAATTGGAAACAAACACGCTACCAACATCTGTCTCCTTCCACACTTTGCGGGTTGTCGCTGGCTCTGGAATCTGGATTTGCTCGCTCATTCTTCCGCCTTTCCAAAACAATATAACGTGCCATCTGTTGTGCCAATAATCAGCCGCTCGCGCGCAACACTGGGCGAAGCAATAAATCCCGATCCGGTTACAAACTCCCAATCGGATTCGCCAGTCTCGAGATTTAATGCCACGATTTTTCCATCCATTGTACCTGTAAAAACGCGATCCCCCACCACAACGGGAGACGCTTCAAATCGGGATCGGGATGTATAAGTCCACAAAACATCACCCGTATCGGGATCAAGCGCGTGAACCATCTTGTCGCGCCCTGCAACAATAACCCGCTCTCGGGTCACGGATGGCGATGCAACATAGGGAAATTGCCGTTGTGGATGTTCGTATCTCCAGACAATCTCTTTTGCATTTAAATCAATGCACAAAACCTGGCTCTCATAAGTCCCCACATAAACACGCGTCTGGTGAACAGCGGCACTTGCCCCCACATAAGCGCCGAGTTCAATTTGCGATTGCTCTTTTCCACTGGCAATATCGATAACGCGCAAGAGACCATCACAACCCGCGATCAGTGTATGCGCTTGTGCGATAGCTGGCATCCCGTGAACATAACCATCCGTTTCTATCTTCCACAACAAAGACCCGTCGTCCGGCGCGAGGCAGTACAAGAACTGATCATAAGACCCAAACAGGATGCGGCCCCCGGTTGCATTTGCCGACGAGATAATCTCCCCATCCGTTTGAAACGTCCACAATGCCTTACCTGTCTGTGCATCAACAGCGTGAAAAACGCCATTGCCATCGCCGAAAAACACGGTTTTTTCGAAAACCAATGGCGACGATTTGATCTCACCCGTAGCCGAATACGTCCACTTGAGCACACCGCTATCAAAATCAAAAGCGTACAGCTTTTCATCCAATCCGCCCACATACACCGCGTCTTGCCAAATTGCGGCGGTGGATTCAATCCCTATTTCGATCTGTGCCGTCCACAACACATCCAGTTCAGCGGGCAGGTTACTATTTGCAACACCCGAAGATTGTGCATCCCCGCGAAACCGGCTCCATTCTTCTGCCTGGACGGGAATTAAAAATAAAGAAAAAACAAGAAAAAAAAGAATCATTCTCATTGCGGATCAATACACAAATTCGTAAAGCGCGAGAAAATCATCTTCATTCACGGGTCTCGGATTAAAAGCACCCGTCCACTGTTTAGTTGCATCTCTTGCCAGCATGGAAAGGCTGTCACGCGATACACCGAGGTCGCGCAATCGAGAAGGCAAATTCGCACATTCTTTCAAAAAAGCGATCTTCTCGACGAGTTCATCAACATCGGATCCGAGTCCACGATAGCACGCACTTTCGGTTTCTCCATTAAATTGGACGACAGCGGGCAGCATAAGTGCCACAGCGACGCCATGTACAATACCAAAATGCGCGGTCAATGGATTGGCACACGCATGGGCTGCACCCAACATGGCATTCTCAATAGCCGCGCCAGCAAAATGCGCGCCCAAAAGCATTTTACTTCTCGCTTCGCTATCGGAAGCATCCTTCAGCACGCTTTCAAAACTCGATGAAAGCAAGTGCCACGCCTTTTGCGCAAACATCATAGAAATAGCATTGCGGCGCGTGCAAGCATAACTTTCAATGGCGTGTGCGATGGCGTCTATACCCGCTGCTGCTGCGACATCTCTCGGCACACTTTCAATCAGTGACGGATCGAGAATAACACTCCGAAATCGCGCCTTTAGATCGCCACAGGCCATCTTGACATGCGTTTTTGCATCGGAAATAAGCGCGTAGGACTGCGCTTCGCTCCCCGTGCCCGCAGTCGTTGGAACTCCAACAGAGGGCAACATCGGTTTTGTCGCATGTCCCATACCCCAATAATCTTTTATCTCTCCGCCGTTTGTCAGGATAAAATTGATCCCCTTGGCGCAATCCATCGCACTGCCCCCACCCATCCCGACAATCAGATCAATATTCCCCTGTGCTTTTGCAAACGCGACTCCGGCATCTATATGCGCGGTCGTGGGATTTTCACCTGCACCATCAAACACAAAAAAATCCACGGAAGCGCGTTGAAGTAGCGCAATCGCACGGTCTGCAAGCCCGGCACTTACAATCCCTGGATCGGTCACAAAAAGAATGCGGCTTCCGCCCAATTCTTTTGATAATTTTCCCAATTGCGCGAGTGTGCCTTCCCCAAATACCACGCGCGTAGTGGGACAAAAATCAAATGCTTTCATCTCCTAAGCCTGTTTTGCCCATTGCAGCGCACGCTGCCGGTACAGGTGTTCGAACAAATTGCCCTCGTGTGGTTGATCCCAAGAAATCTGAGGCGTGGGAATCGCGCCCACATTGAGTCTTTCAACATGGGGCGAATTGAGCAATTTGTCGATAAATACACGGTCTTCTGTTATTGCTGTCACCACGAGACTCGGTCCAATCTTGTCCAGAATTTCCGACTGTGGCACCTCGACTACGCTCGCGTATGGGAACAAATATTCGGTATTTGCAAGGGGATGTTCAAAATCATCGCACCAGACAACCGTGGGATTTAAGAATTTCAAGCCATCGATCTCGACCAGCCGATCCCCGCGCAATTCTTCTGTCAGATCTTCAGCCCCCGGGGTTTTCAGATGAATGTCTATCGCTGTCGAAATTTGATCGGCGAATGTGGGGTTGGTAAATGCCGCGATCTGCGCATCTGGATCATCCAGAGGTCTCCCGACAATTTTTGCCAATCGCTCTGCGAGTGCTTCGGCAATTTCTCGACCATGCGCGGGAACCCACACACCCGACGCATTGATACAGGAGCGACCGCCATTTGCAGCAATCGAGGCAACCGCGATGTCGAGATAGTCTTCCCAGCGGTCTATCACATCGTCGCCAATAATAACCTTACTCTGCCCAGGCCCGTGGATTTCCACGCGGGGATCGCCCAGCCAGGGCGCGACCGTCGCCCCGCCTCCAAAGAGCATGGAGCGACCGCAGCGAAGCAAAATTTCAGTGGCACCACCGTGGTCCGTCGGATAAAACCCAAACGCTTCTGGCGGGCACCCGGCTTCGATAAACGCCTGTGCAATTCGGAAAGGCGTCCATGGCTCTTCGCGCCCGGGTTTGAGAACGAGGGGTACTTTGAGCGGTATGGAGGGAACCCACAGCGCGTGTACCCCCGGTGAATTGCTCGGCAATATCGCCCCGAGGGCATCGGCCTGGCAAATATAGCTGAGAGAGCGACCATCCTGATCGTGCCAGCCCTCATCGAGCACAGCGAGGTCTAACCCGCGCGTGAGACCCCCTAAAATAGCTTCGATCTCCGTACACACGAGTTGAATTTTTTCCATATTCGCGCGGCAGAGAGCTTCGGGCATACCCGTTGTACCAGACACCTGTTTGACATAGTCATCGGGCGTCTGGATATGGTCACCAATTGGCAAATCGGCTTCTGCAAATAAGCGCGCAGCTTCGCGGGTTATACCTACGAGTTCAGGTACACCCAGCCTGTCGAGCACCTGTTTGTTCGCCGCCGCCCCATTTAAGTCTTTTGCGACCAGCCCACGGTTTGCCTGACTGACCCGAACGAGCGGCTCGCCAGTTTGAATATGCGACACTTCCTGAACGCTCAAACTCGTGTACGGTTTTCCCGCGCGTAAAATGGGTAAGTGAATCATATATTTTGCCTCTTTGAAAGACTAATTATCGCTTCCCTGCAACATTCAGAGATGTGGCTTTGACTCGCGTTTAGCATAAAAAAGTAGCTTTTCTCCTCAGTAAAAGCAAGCACAATGAGATACATGAGTATTTTCATATTGACTCTAAAATACTCACGAGTATATTAAGGTTCAGTCTAAAATACTCACGACATGCGAGAAAGGTGATAAGTATGGAACCCCGTTACATCATGGATCATATTGAAGCAGATATCGCAGACAGAATGATATTCATCGGCGGCCCACGCCAGGTTGGAAAAACAACACTCGCAATCTCACTGTTGGGGCAAGGACGAAATGAATCCTCACCGGCCTATCTGAACTGGGATGTACTGGCCGACCGCGAGAACATTCTGGCGGGAAGACTCCCTTCGGGACAGACCCGCGTCATTTTCGATGAAATTCACAAGTACGCGCAATGGCGAAATCTAATGAAGGGATTATTCGATAAAAACAAGACATCCGTTTCTTTTATCGTCACCGGCTCGGCCCGGCTGGACTACTATCGCAAAGGCGGCGACTCCTTGCAAGGACGATATCACTACTACCGTCTTCATCCCTTCACGCTGATGGAATGCGGGCAGAAGCCCGATAACGCGCTCGTGGCGCAATTGCTCAGATTTGGCGGTTTCCCCGAGCCATTTCTCAGAGGAGAGGCGCGATTTCACCGCAGATGGCTACGCGAGCATTCCGCAAGAGTCATCTATGAAGACCTCCGCGATCTGGAAAATGTGCGAGAGGTATCCATGCTGGACCTGTTGCTGTCTCACCTGCCCGCCTGTGTGGGATCCCCGCTTTCGGTCAACAGCCTCAGCAAACTCTTACAAGTGGCTTACGAAACCGTCGAACGCTGGCTTGCGATCTTTGAAAGGCTATACATGTGCTACCGCATTCCACCATTTGGAGCAAAGAGGATCAGGGCCGTACGCAAAGAAAAAAAACTGTATTTCTGGGACTGGTCGCGCGTAGCAGACCGCGGTGCCCGGTTTGAGAACATGGTAGCCGGACACTTGTTGAAGTACTGCCACTATATAGAAGACACAGAGGGATATAACATGGAATTGCGCTTCATCCGAGATATCGACAAACGCGAGGTAGATTTTGTCGTTCTCCGCGATGGATATGCTGAATTTGCCGTCGAGTGCAAAACCGGCGAGCGCGGCACTTCTCCCGCATGCAGGTACTTCAGAGAGAGAACAGATATTCCGCGATTCTACCAGGTACATCTGGGCACAAAGGATTTTGGCAATGCAACAACCAACACCCGCGTTCTACCGTTTTCTACCTTCTGTCGTGAATTAGGACTACCCTGAAAAAATAAAAAAATCCACCGTTTTAATACACCCCAACCACGACGGATTCCTGCAACTCAGAGAACAGACCCAGATTTCTCACGCCATCCCAGGGATAGGCTTCAATCGGTTTGGCGCGTTCGGCTTCATCGCGTTCGAGAAAGCGGGGCATGAAAAATTCTTTCGTAAGCGTCGTCAGCATCACGCGCCCGACTTCGTCGTAACCGACCTCTTCATCGGGATTATCTGAATTCACCAATTCTATAAACGCGCGGGGCACGGGCGGATAATACGTAATCGCGTAATTGTCTTCGGGTTCCAGCGGCTTGGAATAAGCCAGCCCCATCAGGGTATTGCCGTAGGTAGGAACAAAATCAATGCCCGGGATAAGCTCTTCTCTCGCAAATCTATTAAATTGTGCGTTCATCTCTGTGCCCCCGCAGAAAATACCGCTGATCCCGGCTTTTTGCAGAGAAATTTTTTCGCACAATTCTTCGAGGAGCTTGGGCGTCGTGAACATGCATTTCACATTGTCATTGGCGCGCAGAATCGTGAGTGCCTGATCAATCACATGGGCTTTGTAGAGTTCCAATTCCTGGAGCGCGCCGCGCTTGATCAGCTTGTTGACCCATCGGGGATCGAGATCCACGAGAAAGCAAATCCCACCGCGAATCTGACAAAGATATTCGACAGCCAGGCGCAATCGCCGGGGACCTGTTGGCCCCAGCATCAGCCAGTCCGCTCCCTTCGGAAATGTTTCTTCTGAGAGGTGCTCGCTAAACATTTCGTAGTCGATCTGAAAATCATTTTGGCTGATCCGATATTTGGGAACCCCAGTTGAGCCACCCGTCTCAAATACATAAGTCCGCTGTCCCTCACTACCCCTCGGTATCCATCGTCGCACGGGACCGCCGCGCAGCCATTCGTCCTGGAAATGTCCGAGGTATTTCAAATCGCTGTACCCGCCGATCTCCCGCCGCGGATCAAAATCCAGTTCTCCTGCAAATTCCAGCCAGAATGGACATCCCGTACTGGGATTAAAATGCCACGCGACCATATCTCGCACCTGGGTATCGAGATTGTCTCGCGCTTCTTTGACCTTATCGGCCACTGGTGTTGCCAGAACTTCCATATTGTGACCTCTCCTACTCGCCTTTAATCGCATACAGCGTATTGCGCGTGCCAATGTAGAGCATGCCATCTTTTGCAATAGGCGTGGTATATACGGCGCTACCCATATTGATTTCGTTGATCAGTTCAAATTCTGTTCCGGCTTTCAAAATCGCCACATCGCCGTCTTCATCGCCGATATACACCTTCCCATCCGCGACAAAAGGCGATCCCCATATCGCAGCAAATGTATCGTATTTCCAGTGCTGTGTGCCGGTTTTCAGATCGAGACAATAGACAAAACCGCTGAGGTCTGCCGCATAGAGCAGGCCATCGCTGATGCCCACCGTAGAAATAGTCCGGTTGTAATCTTCATTGCCAAAGTGCCACACCGCATGGCTTCCCGTCACATCCCCTGTACCCGTCGCGTCAATAGCCCACAAATGACCAATGCCCTCGCCGTGCTCCGGGTCTTGTCCAACGCCGATAAAAACCTTGTTATCGTAAATAACGGGAGTGGAAATAATTGCATTGCGCGTGCCGCGTCCGCCCAACTCCCACACAGATTCTTTTGGATTGCAGTCAAATTTCCAGATCAGGTCGCCAGTCTCGGGTTCCACTGAATAAACCCAACCATCGCCTCCGGGGCAAATCACCTGCGGCTTGCCATTGATAACGCCATAAGCGGGATTGGACCACTGCCCGTGCAAGATACTTTCACCGGGATAGGCTTTTTCCCAAACCAGCTCGCCCGTATTGAGATCAACCGCAATAAAGCTGGGCGACAGAGGCGACGGGATGGCGATGTGGCCCTCGTCAACACCATTAGCCGTGATGACAAACAGGAGATTGCCCGCTCCCACGGGCGAACAGGTCGCCAGATTGTGAGGGAACACATCCAGTTCTTCCATCATGTCGTATTCCCAGATAATATCCACGCCGATGTCGCTCGTATCCTCTTCTCCGGTATATGGACCGTCATTTTCCCCATCCAAAAACCCCTCTGTATCCGCACACACCACGCGACATTGATTCGAGATATAATACATCCGATCTCCGCGAATATAAGGCGTAGAGCAAATGCCCTGTTGTGGCCAGTCATTGACGCGCCCCGCGGGCAGCTTGGGATGCGCTGCTTGCCAGAGAAATTTCCCATCGGATTCCCGAAAAGCCATGATCACGCCCTTGTCACCCGTAATTTTGGGATTGCGCTCAATCTGGTTATTTGTACCCATGAATATTTTTCCACCGATCCTGATGGGACCGGCGTAGGACTGCGAACCGAGATCTGCTTTCCAGGCAATATTTTCACCCGTTTCTACATTCCAGTTCAACGGCAAATTTTTTGCGTCTGACACGAGGTTGCGATCTGGAGTAAATCCCCACATAACCTCTTCAGCAATACCAGTCGATACGATCAAACCAGCGATGACACATCCGCTAAAAAGTCGTTTCAATTTCATTTTATTCCTTTATCTGTAAGGGTTTATGAAGATTACCACACTTTCACATTATCGTAGTAAATCGTAGCGGGTGAATAGCCGTAAAGCGCGGGGCTGCCCTCTTCTATCGGCAAGGGATCTTCTACTTCAATACTCCACGCATCGGGTTCGGGATCGCCTTTTTCCCAAACTTTGCCCCGAACAATAGCTTTACCGCCTTCGATATCAACTCTCATTTTCATGGTGTACCACACCCCCATATCCCAGTGGAAATTGATGCGTTTTGCCATGCGCAAATCCGACGACCACGACCGCACTTCGAGGCGCTGGTGAATGCCCTGAAGGTCGAGAATATAGCGATGCGAGACAAGCCCCATATCGGGACGGCGTCGCTTGTTTTGCGTACCCATAAGATCGGCCTGAATAGTATAACCGCTGAGTTTGTACGGCGCCACATAGAGATTTGAGCGATCCAAGCCACGTGCAGCCGGCGGTTTTGCCAGCACCTTGTTGCCATCTTTTTCCTCCACCACAAACCCCCTGCCCCCCCACACCCAGTGCAATGGATTTTTGCCGGCTTCGACATTTTCAAAATCCTCTGTCCAGGGCACATCGGGCACCACGCGCACCCAGGTTTGTCGGGTTAATTCCCCCAGTTTGGCCGTGATCCATCCGCCCTGTCCCGCTCTGGACGGAACAAACTGATTATTCTTTATTTCTCCAGCCAGACCATTCAACGACCACTCGGCGTCGGCATTGCCGATCAAGCGCCCCTTCTCGTCATAAGCCTCTGCCCGCAGGGGCAGTACCTCGCCCTGTTGTATGGTCGCCTCAGCCGGAATCGAAAGAATAGATGCTGGTTCGGCACCCGAAGGCGCGCTTTCGTGCTTTGCATGAGCAGAAGGCGTGACTTCAAATCGCGCGTTTTTATCGCCCAGACAAAACAACCCGGCTTCGGTCGCAAAATAGATACGGCGATACGCAACAGCGGCCGATCCGTAGATCTCGGCATGCCCGCCCTCGGGCATCGCTATTTTCTTTTTGTCGAGCACTTCCGCACCCATATTGTCCGTTTTGAGAATCTGGAAGCCGCCATTGACTTCAGTAACATAGAGTTTTCCATCGGCCCAGGTCGGCGATCCCTTGCCCACAGTGCCGATATTTTGCTCCCAATATTGCTTTCCCGTTTTGGCGTCTAAACAATGCACATTGGCCGAATTGTCGATCACATAGACGCGTCCCGCGTGAACCGCTGGCGAAGCATAGCCCGCGGTCATACCGTCTTGTCGCCAGATTTCTTTGCCCGTACGCGCATCCAGACATGTAACGCGCCCCAGGGCGGTATTATCGACATTTTCTTCACTATGTGCGACATAAACGCGATTATCAGCCACAACAGGCGAGGTATTGATGCCGCGCTTACTGAATGGAAAACCCCATACTTTTTCGCCCGTTGCGACTTTGAAGGCAAAAATACCGCCATTGCCATTGCCGGCAACCAACACGCGCTGCCCGTCAATTGTCGTGACAACAGGCGTAGAGTAAACGGTTAAATCAACCTGCCCACCGCCGCCTGGACGAGCCATCCACGCGGTTTCACCCGTATGTTTATTAAAGGCAACATACCGATGAGAAGGAGGTACACCAGCCCATCCGCGATTGCCCATGCTGATGATAACCAGATCGCCATCGACAACGGGCGTGTGCAATCGTCCGCCATAACCGGAGAATCGGTTAAATTCTTCAGTTAGAGACCGCTGCCACTGGACATAGCCATCGGTATCAAAACAGATCAATAACCCACTGACGAGATGGGCGTAAATATTACCGGTCTCACCATCGGCCCCCAGACTTGCCCATCCCAGACGATTGAAGGTTATGGTTGAGTGCCAGACATTGAATTTCTTTTCCCAAATGAGATCGCCCGTTTCCGCATCAAAACACGCGATGTGCTCCTGCTCGGTTATGTCTTTGCCGGTTCGCCCGATAACATAAACCCGCCCATTTACAATAATCGGTGTAGATCTGCCGATAAAATCACGGCGCCAGATCAGATTTTCCCCCTCCAGAGACCATGTAGAAATAAGCCCCGTCTCCGGCGAAGCGCCATTTTGCATGGGACCGCGCCAGTGCGTCCAATCAGACGCCTCGGAAATACTTCCCAAAAGAGAGATACAGAACAACAAAGCAAAAATAGTACGTATCTTCATCGGCTTTCCTTATTTTAGTGCCCAATTGGGCGGTGAAAAAAGTGGAGCATAAAAAACGCGCTCAATCTCAATTATACGTCAACCACTCTATTTCTGTTCCCTATTTCTAATTTACACGCTATACAATATAAATGATTTTGCAAGAGCGCGTCATAATTTGTAAATTAGATGGTTGGTTGAAACTACACAGGAGTATCCAATGGGACTAACAGATGCAGAAAAGGCATTTTACGAAAAAAATGGATATGTGTTAAAAAAGGGACTGATTTCATCCTGTGAAATTTCCCATATCGAACGCGAGATTGCGGGCTTGCACGAGCGAATGGCAGAAAACACGCCTGACGGGATCGGGATCTCGTGGGAAGAATTTGAGGATGAACACCTGCCCAGGCGCATCCGGCAGTTGATGCACAGCGAAGTAATCAGCGAGGGATTAAATCGCGCATTGCGCTGCGATGATATGTTGGATATCATAGAAGGGCTGATCGGGCCGAATGTCTCACTGTATCACAGCAAGCTATTGATGAAAGCCTCGCGCGATGGCACGGCAATACCCTGGCATCAGGATTACGCGTATTGGAAACGCGAAGACAATCGGCCTTTAATGGTAAATTGTCAACTCGCCATTGACGGCGCAGATGATGAAAACGGATGTATTCAATTCATCCCCGGCAGCCACAAATGGGGCTTGCAAGAACACGAACGCGCACAAACGAGTTTTGGCGTATTTTTGCCGGGGCACTATCGCCATCGGGAAGACGCGGTACCCGTGGCGATGGAACCGGGTGATGGGGTCTTTTTTAGCGCATTGACCATCCATGGATCAGCACCAAATACATCGCATCGAGATCGCCGTATGAATACCTTTGCCTATAATGTGACGGGCAATAGCGAAGGACAATGCCGCGAGGTTTTGCGCGGACGCGCACTGTAGGTGCATATTTCTTTAAGGAACATCGAGGATGGCAACACAAGTACCAAATATTAGGCGCGAATCCGAACAATCCCCTCGCGGGGGTATTACGCCGCGAGCCATCGGTTTGGGCCTGCTCCTGGTGGTCCTGCTGGACGTGATTGCGGTCTATGTTCGGTTTTATTATCACGGCTCGCGCATGGTGCTATCGCACATTCCAATGGCCATGCTCATCGTGTTTATCACCATGCTCATCGCAATAGCAGTGCTGGGCAGACTTGCGCGATTCTCACTTCAATCCGGGGAATGGCACACCATTTTGTCGATGGGCCTCGTGGGCGCAACCATGCCGATCTGGGGCAGCACAGGCTATTTAATCGGGTATATTTCTGCGCCGTATTTCTATGCGACCGAAGACAACAACTGGGCTGAATTGCTACACCCACATCTGCCCGATTTTTTAATCCCCACCAATGAGGGCAATGGAATAGCGTGGTTTTTCGAAGGCCGCCCCGAAGGCGCGCCCATCCCCTGGGATATCTGGGTGCTACCACTGTTCTGGTGGTTCATGGCTTTTACGGCGGCGTTTGTGGTACTGGTCTGTATAGGCGTCATTTTTAGAAAACAGTGGGTGCAAAACGAACGTCTGGCATATCCAGCCATGGCTCCCCTGATCAATATGATGTCCGAACCGGGAGGCGACAAACGCACATTGCCCGGCTTTATGTACAATCGCCTGTTCTGGGTTGGATTCGCACTGGCATTTGGCATGATCGCCTGGAATTGTATCAATTACTTTTTGCCAAATTTCCCGCGCTTTCCCATTCACGGAGGCAGATGGCATATGATTGATCCACAATTCCCGCGCATTCGGGCATCGGTGGGCTTGTTTTCCATCTTTTTCTCCTATTTTGCCAGCCTCGACGTGCTACTCAGTTTATGGGTATTCGATCTCCTCTTCATTGTCGAAGGCGGCTGGCTCAATAAGTTGGGATATAAATCCATGGTCCCCGCTGCCTATCGCGGCGTGTACCAATGGCAGACGCGCGGCGCGTTTGTCGTGCTGGTGATTTCGATGTTCTGGGTGGCGCGGCTACATTTGCGGGATGTGATCATGAAAGCCCTCGGCAAAGACGACAGCATAGATGACCGCGATGAGCTATTGTCCTACCGCGCCGCCGTGGTCGGTGTGGTAGCTGGCCTCGCGTTTTTGTTTATCTGGATGATGCAGATGAACATGGACCCCATCATCAGTGCCCTGCTGCTAATGGCGTGTGTGTGTGGATATATTGGAATGGCGAAAATTCTGTCAGACACCGGCATGCCCTACACGCAGATACCGGGGATTGCTTGGAATTACGTGGCGCCTTTTTTCGGCAATGTCGGAATTCCACCCACCACGCATGTGGCGTTTCGCTTTGCCAATTTGATTACGGGGAATGCCAAGGGCTTGTTTTTGCCGGCGACTGCACAGGTTGGCAAGTTATCCGAGGGCATCACCGACAACCGCCGCAAGTTGATAGCAGCGCTTTACATGGCTTTTGCGGTAAGTTTTGTAACGAGCATTTTTCTCACTTTGAACCTGGGCTATAACGAAGGCGCATTTAATTTTAATGTCCACGAGATTCCCAGAAGTGCGCGCAATTATTTTAGGCCTGCCGCCAACGCGATCAAGAATGCCGACAATCCGCCCTTTTACGTGGATTACCCCGAAAATCTGGCCTTTTTCGGCATAGGCGGCCTGGCGATGATCGGTCTCATTTTTATGCGCCATAGGTTTGTGTGGTGGCCCCTGCATCCAGTGGGCCTCGCGCTTTCGGGAACCCCGTTGATTCGCGCCAGCAGTTTCACATTATTTATTGCCTGGCTGATCAAGCTGGTGATGCTCAAAGTGGGCGGTCCCTCTGTCTATCACAAATCGAGACCCTTTTTCATCGGCTTGCTCGTCGGCTATGTCCTGGGCGTTGCCCTGTCCATGATTCTGGATATAATCTGGTTCCCAGAAAGGGGCCACGCAGTGCATTTCCGCGCGGCTTAAAGAGCATCCGCAGATGGACGCAGATGGACACAGATAGAAGGCAAAAACATCCGCTAATCTCTGCGCTTAAAGTGCTTGCTTCCACAAAGCCTGTCCAGATGGATATCTTGTGAAGCGTACTTAAAACCCTGAACAGGAGCCACAATGGCAACGATTCACATACAATGTATCGGTGAGAAAGTGCTAGTTCCGCAAAGCGAACTCGAACTGCTGGTAAAACTGGCACAGCGCTATGAAGATATTACTGTGCAGAGACAGGAAGATGATGTAACAGCAGAGGATATTATGCGCCTCGCAGAAGAAAGTGGCGCATTTGACTTCTGGAATGAAGAAGGAGAAGACATTTACTCCTCTAAGGATGGGGAACCAGTGTGACGCACCCAACGCTCTCTCGTGGCAATGTGGTCCTGGCGCGGTTTCCATTTACCGATTTGACCGGTACTACCCTTCGCCCCGCAGTGATCGTGTCCCAGGGACAACTCGGAGATGACATAGTGCTCGTGGCAATTTCCAGCGTTGTGCGCGGGACGCTTGCTCCCACCGACTACACTGTTGAGTCTAATCACCCGGAGTTTACCTCGACAGGCTTGCGCGTTACGTCCGTCATCCGGATGCACAAATTAGCTACAGTAGAACGGTCAATCATTATCCGTCGTCTCGGAAGTCTTGGTCCGCAATTGCAAGTCGAAGTAGATAGACTACTCCGTGCGGTGCTGGCACTCTAATGAATGGCTGGAAGATGAAACCAATCCCCTCCCCCACTAACTATTCATTCGTATTATCCGTGTCCATCTGTGTTAATCGGTGGTTGCATTTATTTTTTTAAAGGAGTGTATATCCATGATTTCTCAAGCACAAATCCGTTCACAACTGAATAACTGTTTGTTGGAGGCCAAATTTGACCGCTGGACGAATCAATACCAGAAAGGGAAAGTGCGGGACATCTATCTGCTCGAAGACAAGCGCATTCTCATCACCACAGATCGGCAAAGTGCGTTTGACCATGTGCTCGGCGCAATTCCCTTGAAGGGACAAGTATTGAACAAAACGGCAAAATACTGGTTTGATCAGACCGCCGATATCGTGCCCAATCAGGTACTTGACGTACCCGACCCCAATGTGACGGTTGCACGCGAACTCGATATGCTACTCGTCGAAATCGTCGTGCGGCGCTACCTGACCGGTAGCACGGACACCTCAGTATGGACAAATTACAATAACGGTGTGAGAAAATTTTGCGGCGTAGATTTGCCCGATGGCATGATAAAAAATCAGAAATTTGACGAACCGATTATTACGCCGACGACAAAAGCGGAAGATCACGACGAATCGATCTCGCCAGAGGAAATTGTCGAGCGCGGCCTGGTTGATGCAGAAAGATGGGCAGAAGTCGAGAAAGTAGCCCTGGAATTATTCGCACGCGGAACAGAATTAGCTGCACAGCGCGGTTTGATTCTGGTAGATACAAAATACGAGATGGGCCTGGATCCAGACGGCAATCTGACCGTTGCCGATGAGATCCACACGCCCGATTCCTCGCGCTACTGGATCCTGGATTCTTATGAAGACCTCCATGCACGCGGTGAAGAACCCGAAAGCCTGGACAAAGAATTTTTGCGCCTCTGGCTCGTGGATAAGGGAATTTCCGACGATAATATTCCCGAATTAGATGACGAAATTCGCACACAAGTCTCCGCGCGATACATCGACCTGTTCGAGCGCGTAACCGGCGAACAATTTGAGACTGAAGTAGATGATACGCCCATACTCGAGCGCATTGAAAAAAATATCGAGCCGTATTTTTAAAGAAGCGATCAAAAGTGGAAGATCTAATTAACAGTTTGCTTAAGACCCTTGAAAGTGCCAGTGGTCGCAGCATTGGGATGGTGCTGGCTGTGATCGGGGCACTAATCTGGTGGGGTGTTCATCTGATCCGCAAGATTGGTCGCAAGATGCGCAATGACGTTAGTGTGTCTGAAAAATCCACAGGCTTCCAACGCCCGCGAAAGCGTTTGTCTTTGCGGGCATATCACCGTTGAGTTTGCGAACATGAATGACCGGGTTATACAACAGTGTGCTGTGATGACCGATCGGGAACTCGTGCGCACACTGACGATTGATAGAGAAAATTTCCAGGAGACCTTTCTCGTTATCGCAGAAAAAGAACGAGAAAAACGCGCATTGTCCATAGAAAACTTTATCGACGATGTTCACCTAACTCAGAATGATGGGGACGGTGAGCCGTGTACCATTGAACAGGCACTTGCAAAAGTAGATTCGGATATTCCGATCTGGTCAATTCTCACGTTCACCAATTGTCTGGAGAACGCCTGGGTGATTCAGCGCGAATTCAGTCAATGGCTCGTTCACCACTATGTAGAAGCGGGGGACGCAACGTCGTTCTTTTTTGATACCACAGAACAGTTGAAGTCAACGCTCAGGCGTTTTTTATCTCTCGAATTGTGGACAGTTGACGTATCGCATGATCTCAATACCTGGAAACCCGTTTTTCAATCGCGATCACCTGCGTTTTTGAACAAAATTATTTCGGAATTGGGCGACATTCTGCACACAGTCAAAACGCCCCTGTTTTCACAAGACCAAAAGGGACAACTCGTCTTGCTGGTACATCCAGAATTGGAGAAGCAAGCGCAAGAGATCGTTGCTACAAATCGCACTAAAATTGAGCAACTCTACGATCGGGCTGAACATTTGGCCGAGACAGAAAATTCCGAACAAGAACTGAAAATTTACGACATCTTAGCCGAACTGGTGCCCGATAATCTCGCTGTGCATTATAATCGAGGCAATGTTTTAATTGAACTGGATCGGTTAGATGAAGCGGCTGAATCCCTGATTGAAGCCATTGTTCTCGGTCTGCCCGAAATTGGGGATAAAATTGATCTCAAACCGCGTCGAGGTAGCGGCGTTGCAGGCAGTGTGAATCCTTTGTTAAATCTCCTGGCATTGTCTCAAGAAAATAAGGAAGCGCTGCATTATCCCGACTATATTGATGATGTTGAAATACTGCTGTTACACATCCGAGAACAGCGCCCGGAAAATACCCGCATTCTACACGGATTGGCCATCATTGCGGAACAAAAAAACGATATCGCAGTAGCTGGTCAGCACTACCGCGATATGCTCGCCATCAATCCTGAAAACAAAGCCGCCCAAACCCATCTTGCCTATTTGAAACAAATACAATGAGCAGTCTATAGGTTACGCCAACAGTGTTCGCTCCACTGCTTTGTGCCAGCCAGCCAGCAATGCCTCGCGGCGATCCTGCGACATCGCAGGCTCAAAGGTGCGTTGCGGTGGGTTAATATCGGCAAGCGCTACAGCATCATCCCACACGCCCGTAGCCAATCCCGCCAGCATCCCCGCCCCCAACGCGGTCGTCTCCACCTGCTTTGGACGAATCACCGGCACATCCAGAATATCTGCCTGAAACTGCATTAAAAAATCATTCACCACAGCTCCTCCATCCACGAGCAAACTCGCCACAGACTGACCGGCATCGGCAGCCATCGCATGGACGAGATCGGTGGACTGATAGGCAATGGACTCCAGGGCTGCGCGCGCGAGGTGAGCGCGCCCTGTGCCCCGCGTAATCCCCACAATCATCCCCCGTGCATCCGCATCCCAGTGCGGCGCACCCAAACCAGTAAATGCGGGAACAAAATACACACCTCCCGTATCGTCAATCGCCTGGGACCAGGCCTCGGTCTCAGCAGCGGTATCAATAATCCCCAAACCATCGCGCAGCCATTGAACCGTTGCGCCCGCGCTGAACACCGCGCCCTCAAGTGCGTGGGATACGCGTCCAGAAGGCCCACACGCAAGCGTCGTCAACAGACCATGCGCGGATTGTACAGCCCGATCTCCCGTTTGAAAAAGTGTAAAACACCCCGTGCCATACGTATTTTTAATATCGCCTTTGAAAACGCCGCGTTGCCCAAAAAGCGCGGCTTGCTGATCGCCTGCAATCCCGCCAATGGGAATGCCCGCAGGCAAGATGCCCAAATCCACAGTGGTTCCAAAGTCGCCAGACGATGATCGCACTTTGGGAAGTATGCCCTCGGGAATATCAAAAATCTCCAACAGCTCGTCATCCCACTTCCTCTTGTGAATATTGTAAATCATCGTGCGCGATGCATTGGTATAATCAGTCGCGTGAACAGTCCCCCCCGTGAGTTTGTACAACAAAAAACTATCCACAGTGCCAAAACACACCTCACCCTGCTCTGCCCCCTCGCGCAGGCCATAGACGCGATCGAGCAACCACACGATCTTACTCGCCGAAAAATAAGCATCAATGACCAGTCCCGTCTTTTCACGGACCATGTCTTCGAGACCATCTGCGCGATATAGGGCACACAAATCCGCCGTGCGCCGACACTGCCAGACAATCGCGTCGTGAACGGGTTCACCCGTTCTCCGGTCCCATAAGACAGTCGTCTCGCGCTGATTGGCAATACCAATGCCTTTTACGTCTGAGGCATCTATCCCCGCCTCTGCGATTGCGAGGCCAATAACTTTCAGTGTCGTATCCCATATCTCCGTTGCATCGTGCGATACCCATCCGGGACGCGGAAAAATTTGTCGAAACTCCGAATATCCCCGTCCCAAAATTTCTCCCTGAGAATCCAACACCAACGCAGTTGTCCCCGTAGTGCCCTGATCAATACTCAAAATCATTTGCGATCTCCTGTATCAGTAGTCAGCAGCGGCTTTTCCGGTGCTGTATGCCAGTGCTTTAATGCAATCTCGCTATTTTCGAGCACAGCATAAGCATCGTATCTCAGCCAATCGCCCAACACAACAAGTGTCCCGCCGTCCATCGGCTCAACACTCAGCGCGTGATAATGTCCACAAATCACAAAATCAAATCCCTCGGCAAATTTCTCTGCCGCGCTTTTAATAAAATACAAAGGTAAATATGTTCTCTTTGTCTTTCGCGTCCCTTTTTTGATGCCAACGTCCGAAGACCGCGACACAATACGCGCCACATAAGCGCCGATATCTGGATGTAACCACCGAAACAGGGCGATACACAGTGGATGCTTCAAAATGCGTCGCCGCAACGCAAATTTCCAATTTTGCTGAAAAATATCGCCGTGTGTCACATACAAACGGCGATTCTGGTGTACGACATCGCAAAAAGGCCCGGGAAGCTCCATCCCTACCTGCCCTGATAAATAGTCCCCCAGCCAGCTATCGTGATTGCCCGGCAGATAAATGACGCGCGTTCCACTTTGAACGAGATGGTAGAGTTCAAAGATCACGCGCGCGCCATGTGCGGGAACGACAGATCGATATTCAAACCAGAAATCGAACAAATCGCCCACAATGTACAGACACTCGGCATCTTTGCGAATAGCGCGCAAAAAATCAATCAGCGCGTCTTCTCGAACGCGCGGTGGACGGATATATTTGCCTCCACCTATATGCGCGTCAGAAATAAAATAAACTTTGTCTTTTTTCATGATTCAGAATCGGGAATTCGTTGAATCGCCCCTTCGCGTTCTAATCCCAGTTCATCCCAGAATCGAGAAGGCGCCATATTTCTGCCCGGACGATGCCCCACACAGGAAAGCGTGAGGCGATCCATTGCGCGGGTGATTCCCACGTACAACAACCTGCGTTGTTCGGCTAAATCCGCACTGTTCAGGGCGCGTGCATTGGGCAAAATGCGATCTTCGAGACCGCAAATATAGACCTCTCGAAACTCAAGCCCCTTTGCCGCGTGCAACGTCAGCAAATGCACGGCATCGCGGTCTGGGGTATCCATTTCGACTTTGTAGAGATCGGCAAAATCGAGCAAATTGCGAATGCCCTCCTGAAGAGATGGTGCCGCAGCACCGTGGCGTTCGCAAAGATCTCGAAAACGCTGAATCTGATCGGGGGCGTGCAATGCGAGCACCTCCGGACGAGGATATTCGCCGAGCAACATCCTCGTCTGCCCCCGCAGCCGGTCGGCATCCAATCGAGGGTAGTGCTGCACGAGATTGCGAATACACAAATTGGCCGGCCCCAAAAGACGCTGTGCCCCCAGGTTGAAATGCACGTGTTCTTCGCGGGAAAATTCCGTATCTCTTACACCATCGCGCGCGCGAAAAAGCAAGCCCAGAGCAACGTGATCCAAAAGGCGTTCATGCGTCATGCGCCGGTAGCGAGAGGCGCGCTCCTTCTTCATAGCTTCAAACACGCGATACAAAGCCAATGCCCGCGCGCGTGCTGGCGGATCGTTTGGATCTGACGCAATATCATACCGCTCGCAAAGAGGACGCAGACCGCGCCCTGCGGTCGCACTATAGCTTCGCGCCATAGGCAAAATATCAACCGTCGGATTGGGCATGCGAGACCTGCCATTGCGACGGGCTTCGCGGTGCAAAACCTGAAAGTCGAACGCATAGCCATTGTGTGCGACCAGAATGTCAATACCGACAAATGCCTGAAACGCGAGATAAATTTCCTGAAATGTAGGATCCGTGCCTTTGTCCTCTCGCAGGCGCACGGGCGAATAAAATGTATCGACAACGCGCCCATCTCGCACGCGCACAGCCCCTAGAGCTGTGATCTGTGCATGCTCGGGATCGTCACCCGCTGTTTCCAGCGCAAATGCAGTGTATTCCGGCATATACGCTGGCAAATCTGCGCAGTGGATCGCCTGACATAATTTGAGAGCAGCGAGCATTGCACCACACGCCAGGCCTCCCAAATGTAAAAAGTGTTCGGGTGTTTTCGGCGGATCTTCGTCGAATGACAAAATTAGGGTATCGGATAAAACATCCAATCGGCTACCGGGCACAGCCTCTCGTATGATGAGCCCCGGCCGCGCCAGTGCATCCCGGATCAGAGTTGTGAGCATATGCCGCAGCACCTCGTCTCGACACGCCACATATAAGGTACCGCCCCTGCGCCAGAGTGGCAACACGCGATTTAGAGCGGTATTGAGATCCGAGAGTTCGAGCGGATCTACAATATCATCGAGATGATTTTTCAGGGAAGGCAATTCCGATGTATTCAATTGATCCAGAATATCATCCACCAGATGCGGCAAAGATGCGACCGCGCCTCTTTGCACGGCATTGTGTACCACACCTGCCAGCCCCAGTGCGCGTTCTACATCCACGCCCTCTGCTTCCGAAACCGTTCGCGGATACAGAAAAGCCGCCTGTTTGAAACTCCCAATATTTTTTTGTTTCTGGAATCCACGCACCGCCGGGTATAATTTGGGATCCACTGCTTCGAGTTCGCGCCGCAAAAACAACTCGAGACTCGCGTCATTTGCGCCATCGAGAGCATAGCGCAACACGGACAAGGCGCGGCGGATCACGGGCTGGTCGAACAAGCCCCTGCGATGAGCCATCAGACAGGGGACATTGGCGCGCATAAAAATGCGCTCGAGTTCGCTGCCTATTGCGTGTTGGGGATAAAGCACCGCAATATCCCGGTGAATCAGATCGGGCGTTTCCCGGATGCGATCCCAGATATCGCCCGCAATAAACTGGCCCTCTTCCTCAAACGTATCAAACGCCATCCCCCGCACGCGGCGTCCCGATCTCTGGGTGTGGATGCTGCGTTCAAACAATACGTCATTATTGGCGATAAACACGCGTGCCAGCCGCAAAATTTCTGCGGATGATCGGTAATTTTCCTCTAAAAAAATGGGCGGACGTCCTTTGAGAAAATCATCTCGAAATTGTTCGATATGTTCTGGCCTGGCATAGCGCCACCCATAAATGGATTGCTCGTCATCTGCAACCACAAAAACACTGCGATGAGCCGCGCCCAACAAACAAACGAGGGCGTATTGAACCGGATCGGTATCTTGAAACTCATCGACGAGAATGTGCTGAAACTGCGCGCGGTAATCTCCCAGAATTTGGCGATGCGAATAAAGCAAGTCATGCGCGAGAAAGATGAGATCGTCAAAATCGATTAATCGGTTTTTTTTAAGCTCGGCTTCGTACTGATCGAGCAATGCCGCATCCCCTTTTTTCATCGGAACATGTGGCTTGTATCTCCGTTGCCACTTCAGGCGATTCACATTTTGCATCACATTATTCAAATTGCTTTCATTGGGATTCAGGCGTGGAAATGCGCGATAGATCAGCGTGCGCTGAAGATCTTCATCGGCAATGCCAAAATGCGGCGGCAACCCAACCGTTTCTCGATGCTCGCGCAGTATCGAGATACAAAACCTGTGAAATGTACCTGCGGTAATAGCATCCGCAGTTTCTTTGCCCAACGTGCGCGACAAGCGGATTTGCAGTTCTGCCGCCGCCTTATTTGTAAATGTAAGCGCCAGGATATTTTCCGGATGAACGCCGCGCCGCGATACCAGATACGCAATGCGTTCGGTCAGCACCCGCGTCTTCCCCGTGCCCGGTCCGGCCAGCACGAGAACAGGACCTATCGGCGCAGTAACGGCTTCGCGCTGGCGTGCGTTTAATGTGATGGGATCGTCTGGCATAGATAAAATTCTTATTTGTCATAGATATCGGGAGACCAGTCAACGACATCGAGTTCCTGTTTGACGAGCACGGCCTTGTACGGCGGCGCGTTTTTCATCAGCACCACGCCCGCGCCCACCATCGCACATGGCCCCACAATGCGGCCGGGCATAATCATCGCGCCGATACCCGTACGCGAGTAATCCCCAAACAACACCCCGGTAAAACCGGGTGCTTTTCGACGAATACCCTGAACTTCGACCTCAATCTCCGCATCGTCAAAGCGCAGCGTGCCCACCTGTGTACCCGCACCTATTTCTGCGCGCTCGCCAAAAATGCCCGAAAGCTGAATCTGATGGGTCACGCGACCTTCTTCGAGCATAATACCGCTAAACTCGCCCAAATAGGTAATGTGGCAGTTGGTATCTACCGTACCCGATACTTTGGCAAAAGGGCCAATTTTACAGCGATCGGCGATCACAGTACGGGATGCGATGTGAGAGCCTTCTAATATCTCCGTATCTTTCCCAATCCAGACCGGTCCTTCAATATAAGCATCTCGGGCAATCGCGGTATTTTCATCGACAAAGATGGGACCGCGAATGCGGGCGTCGGGATCGACCGTAGCCGTTGGCGCAACAACCGATTCTGTAAGTCCATCAGCCATTTCAGCAAGTGCCATAAGCGCGACATTCTTCGGATGCCAGGGCAGGTCCATATCGAACCACGGCCCGGGCAAATCGACCGCAATAAGCGCACGGCCTTCGCCGTGGAGCAATGGGATAACATCGCAAATTTCCTGGCCCTCGGGCGGAAAGATACCATATTGGGTTCGCGGCACAAAATCGGAAGTATTATCCAGATCGGACAAAATTTCATTTTTAAAAACATAGAGACCAGACAGTGCCTGTCCCGATCCACCGCGGGGTTTATAGGTGTAAGAAGACAAGCTCTGGTCCTTTTCGACGTGTGCTCGTATATGAGATGAGAGATCGTCAACCTGGACAATACCAGCGACGCCAGAACAGTTTCTATCTCTAAACACATCTAACAGGTGTGGGACCGCATCCGCACCAAAGAAAACATCTCCGAAAATGACCAGAACGTCATCAGTACCAATAAAATCAGACGCCAGCCCCACCGCATGCGCCGTGCCTTTTGGCTGCGGTTGTTCGATATAAGTAATGCGGCAGTCAAATCGCTGTCCACCGCCAAAATAATTGCGCGCCCGACCGCCTCGATCCCCCACCACAATGCCGATATCGGCAATACCCGCATCGACCAGACGCGAAACCGTCCACTCTAAAAGCGGGCGATTGCATATTGGAAACATCGGCTTGGGACGAAAAACATTAAATGGAAAAAAACGTTCGCCTTTTCCTGCCGCGAGAATCAGTGCTTTCATAAAAGCTCCGGGATAAAGTGTTTGTATCTTGACATTGCGTGCATTATGGACTACAATTTTTTCAGGACCTCATCGCAAAGGCTTTCACAATGTCATTTTTTAAAAACAGATTAGTGAGCCGTATCGCGCTATTCACCTTCCCCTTTATCGCCGTATTCGTAATAGTTGGCTATTTGGGAGTAGGAGAACAACGCGATCCCATTTTTCGGGTTGCAGAACTAATTGCACGGCAAAATTTTTCCAAAGCATTATCTGCACTCGACAATATGGACACTCGCGATACATGGGATGTACACACCGCTGAGCTACAACGCGCGATTTGTCTGATGCACCTGGGCAAATACTCAGACGCACTGACAATTTTTCAGTCTTCGGGCACCACGCGCCCAGAAATTGCCGATTACGTGGCTTTTTGGATGGGACAATGCGCCGAATCTCTGGGACAAACCAAAGACGCTGAAAATCACTATGCAAAAATTCTGCACATGACGCCAGCGAGTTTGCTCGGCGATCAAGCCACACTCAATGCCGCGCGGACCGCGCTTGCACAGGGCAATGCTGAAGGTGCTATCGCATATTATCAAACGCTTATTGACAAGCGCCCGCACGAAGGCGATGCACTGGCCGGACTGGTCGAGGTATGGACGGCTCTGGGCGATACTATTGCTGCGCGCGAGACGCGCTTGAAATTGATCAAAAATTATCCCAAACATCCCTCTGCTTACAAAATGCTTCCCGCGCTCAGTGATATGCGCGATGCTGAAGAACTGTTTTGCGCGGGTGTGACCTGTATGCATGCCGGAGAATATCAACAGGCTATCGTTCTATTGCGCCGCATGATCGATGAATCCCAAGATGCCACATGGCGGGGGAAAGCGCAATACGAACTGGGCCATGTATATTATCGCAGTCGAAAATATCTCAAAGCCGAAAACGCATTTGATCGCGCCTTCAAAGTATATCACATCCCCGAAGCACTGTTTTATCTGGGCCGCTGTGCCATCAAGCGCGGGCACGATTTAACGGGAACAACGCGATTTCGAGAATTTGTGCGTCGCTATCCCAATGCAAAGACCGCGCCCGAAGCACTCTGGCAGGCCGCCATGGCCTACGAGCGGCGAGGGCGTCACAGCGATGCGCGCAAACTATTTATAGCACTGGCAAAAACCTACCCCAAAAGCACTTATGCCGATCAGGCTGCGTGGCGTGCGGGATTCGCGCTTTATCAAACGCGGCAATACACGGCGGCTTCCAAAGCCTTTTTACGTCTATCGCGCCAGACCACTGCGAGCCATCTACGCGATCAGGGGTATTACTGGGCGGGCAAAAGTTATCAAAAATTGGGACAAAAAGCAGAAGCGCGATTCTGGATTGAACGCGCCTCTGAAGGTTTCCCCACCTCTTATTACTCGGCACGCGCACGTGCGGTCCTGGGCAAAACAGAAAATGTTCATGTCGAGGTACCTCAACCGGGCGAACACCTATCGGTTGGTCAATCCTATACACCTTCGACGCATATCCCAAAAGGAGATATATTGGCGTCTATCGGGTTGTATCGAGATGCCGAGCGAGAATACGACCGCGCTCGGCAAACTCTCGGGCGCAATTTGTTTGCCCTGGATGATTTGAAACCTCGTTACGAGCGCGTCCGCGCCATGCACAAAGCACTTCAAATTTCCGCACAGATTGTAATGTTAGAACGCGTACATGGGATATCCATGACGCGGGCTTCATTCCGGCGGTTATACCCAACGTATTATTGGGGCGAGATCAACCAGATAGCGCGAAAAATGAATCTTGATCCCAATCTCATGATTGCCATCATGCGGCAGGAAAGCGCGTTTAATACAACCGCTGTATCTCGCGCAGGCGCACGCGGGTTGATGCAAGTGATGCCGCAAACAGGACGGGACATGGCCCGACTTGTCAAGCTCAAAAATTTTTCAACCGAGGACCTGCACGATCCCCAAACGTCAATTTTGTTGGGCGGAAAACATCTCTCCGACCACATGAAGGCATTTCGAAAAGATAAACACAGGCAACTTAGTTTGGCACTATCGGCTTATAACGCGGGTCTGGATGCTGCAAAACGATGGGCAAAAGCCCTGACAAGGCACGACGTCGATGAATTTATAGAGCGCATTCCCTATAGGGAAACCCGCAATTATGTGAAACTCGTATATCGCAATTATCGCGTTTATTCTTACCTCAATAATGCACAGTCAGAGGTGGAAATATCATTGGGATATGGAAATGAATGAGCGACCGCTGTGGCTAATTCTGGAAGACGCATTTATCATCCTGTGCATCGGGGCACTCTGGCCGGGCATCCTGGGCTGGCAGGGCTGGATCTGGGATATGGTGCAATATATCGCACTCATTGGACTGGTGTGGATTTTGATACGGCGGATTGGTCGCTATCGGATGAGACGGGATGAGGGTGAAGACGATTAACCGGCCTTCTCCAAAAAATTTAAATTGGGAATCCCAAACATGGACGAACACGAAAAATTCTTCTTTGATCTCAACGGCTACCTCGTCGTCGAAAACGCTTTAACACCCGAAGAAATTGCCGCGTGCAACAAAGCCATTGACAGCAACCCCGACAGGATGCGCATTCGCCCGCCAGAGCAATCCCTCTCCGGCGAATCCAG
Source organism: Gemmatimonadota bacterium (assembly GCA_026706845.1). Lineage (NCBI taxonomy): Bacteria > Pseudomonadati > Gemmatimonadota > Gemmatimonadota bacterium. Next base: position 401 of record JAPOXY010000246.1, on the reverse strand, counting down.
AGCACTCAGGGGTAAACACGGGCGCACCGACTTGGGCGGCATGCTCACCTGGCCCAACCCCTGGTGCCAACCCTTCCGCGATTTACTTGCCCATCCAAACATCGTGCCCTATCTCGCAGAATTGCTGCGCGAAGACTGTCGTCTCGACCACCTCTACGGCATCATCATGGAAAAAGGAGCCGAAGGCCATGTCATGCACGGCGGCGGCACCGCTGACGACCTGACGCACTTTTATCAATTTCACAACGGGCGCATGCGCTGTGGCCTCACCGTAGTCTCGTGGGTACTCACCGATTGCAACCCCGGCGATGGCGGATTTGCCTGCATTCCCGGCAGCCACAAATCCAATTACAAAACACCCCGCGATGTCGCACTTCTCGACCGTAATATGGGTGTTGTAC
>JAPOXY010000245.1 GCA_026706845.1 Gemmatimonadota bacterium | reverse complement strand
AGTGCACCCATTCCCATCGACGAAGTTGAACCCGTCGAAGCAATCACCAGGCGCTTTAAGTCTGGCGCCATGTCCTATGGATCGATATCTAAAGAGGCGCACGAGGCACTCGCCATTGCGATGAATCGTCTGGGAGGCAAAAGCAACACCGGCGAAGGCGGCGAAGACCCGGCGCGTTATACCCTCGAACCCAATGGCGATTCCAAAAATAGTGCCATCAAACAAGTGGCTTCTGGACGCTTTGGCGTCACCAGCAATTATCTGGTCAATGCCAAAGAATTGCAGATCAAAATGGCGCAGGGCGCCAAGCCCGGCGAAGGCGGCGAATTGCCCGGCAATAAAGTGTATCCGTGGATTGCCACAGTTCGTCACTCCACACCGGGTGTAGAACTCATTTCACCGCCACCGCATCACGATATTTACTCCATCGAAGATCTGGCGCAACTCATTCACGATCTCAAAAACGCCAACCACCATGCCAGGATTAACGTCAAACTCGTCGCAGAAATCAATGTCGGCATCGTCGCAGCGGGCGTGTCTAAAGGCCACGGCGATGTGGTACTCATCTCAGGCCTCGATGGCGGTACCGGCGCATCGCCGCAAACCAGCATCAAACACGCCGGCCTACCCTGGGAATTCGGCGTTGCCGAAACCCATCAGACCCTGGTGCTCAACAATCTGAGATCGCGCATCGTAGTCGAGACCGACGGACAGCTCAAAACCGGGCGCGATGTGATTATTGCAGCCTTGCTCGGTGCCGAAGAATTTGGATTTGCCACCACAGCACTCGTCGCCATGGGCTGCATCATGATGCGCGTTTGCCACCTCGACACCTGCCCTGTGGGTGTGGCCACTCAGCATCCCGAACTGCGCAAAAAGTTTATGGGAGACCCCGATCAGGTCGTCAACTTCTTGCGTTTTATCGCACAGGATATGCGCGAAATAATGGCGCAACTCGGCGTGCGCACCATCGATGAACTCATCGGTCGCACCGACCTGCTCCACCAGGCAAAAACCGATCACTGGAAAGCAAAATATCTGGACTTGTCTCCCATTCTCGAAAAACCAGACGCCGATCCTGAAATTGGTCGTTATTGCCAGATCGAACAGGATCACGGCCTCGAAAACGCAATGGACAACCAGATCCTACTCGAACTTTGCGAACCCGCCCTTAAAGATGGCAGCAAAGTGCGCGCGAAATTCGACATCAAAAATACCAATCGCGTGGTCGGCACCATTCTCGGCAGTGAAACCACCCGCAGATTTGGTCCCGATGGACTGCCCGAAGACACCATTGACATCACCTTTGAGGGATCGGCTGGACAATCTTTTGCGGCCTTTACCCCTCCGGGCATCACCTTCCGCCTCGAAGGTGACGCCAACGACTACTTTGGCAAGGGACTGTGCGGCAGCAAACTGATTGTCTATCCGCGCAAGGGATCCACCTTCAAAGCCGAAGACAACATCATCATCGGCAACGTGTCCTTCTACGGTGCAACCAATGGACAAGCCTTCATCCGCGGTCAGGCAGGCGAACGCTTCTGCGTGCGAAACTCGGGCGTTAGCGCAGTCGTCGAAGGCGTTGGCGATCACGGTTGCGAGTATATGACAGGTGGGATGGCCGTCATTTTGGGCAAAACCGGGCGCAACTTTGCCGCTGGCATGTCCGGTGGTATTGCTTATGTACTCGACGAAGACGGTGACTTCCACATACGCTGTAACCCCGAACTCGTCGATCTCGAACCCGTCCAAAACGACGAAGACATCGAAGAACTCAAAAGCATGATCACCAAGCACGCCGACTACACCGAGAGCAGCGTGGCGCAACACATCCTCGTCCATTGGGATGACATGTTGCCCAAATTTGTCAAAGTCTTCCCAAAACCCTACAAGCGCATTCTCTCTGCTTATGAAACCGCGCAACAAGAGGGTTTGAAAGGCGAAGATGCATGGCTTGAAGCATTCCGTCGCGGCGTAGAAGTTGAGGCTTGAGAAAAGGAGCACTTATGGGAAAACCGACCGGATTCATGGAATTTCAGCGAGAACTTCCGGCCGATAGAGACCCCGCACAGCGCATCGCAGACTGGAAAGAATTTCACCATCATCACCCCGATGAAAAACTTCGGGAACAGGGTGCGCGGTGTATGGACTGTGGCATACCCTTTTGCCATACCGGTGTGCGCCTGCCCGAATCTACGCCCTTTCACTCTGGCTGTCCCATCAACAACCTCATTCCCGAGTGGAATGATCTCGTGTATCGCGGTCTATGGAAAGAAGCTCTCGAGCGATTACACAAGACCAACAACTTCCCCGAATTTACGGGTCGCGTCTGTCCAGCTCCCTGCGAGGGTTCCTGCGTGCTGGGCATGACAGAACCCGCCGTCACCATCAAAAACATCGAAGTCTCCATCATCGACAAAGGCTGGGAAGAAGGCTGGGTCACGCCCGATATACCCGACAAGCGCACGGGCAAGCGCGTGGCTGTCGTAGGATCAGGTCCCGCAGGCCTCTCTTGTGCGGCACAACTCAACAAAGCCGGGCACAAAGTCACCGTGTACGAGCGTTCTGACCGCGTTGGCGGATTGCTCATGTACGGCATTCCCAACATGAAGCTCGACAAAAAAGAAGTCGTACAACGCCGCATTGACCTCATGATCGAATCGGGCATCGAGTTTATCACCAATACCGAAATTGGCACAGACCTGCCAGCAAAAGATCTCCTCAATGAATACGACGCGGTCGTGCTCTGTATTGGCGCACTCAAACCCCGCGACCTGCCAATCAAAGGCCGCGAACTCAACGGCATACATCAGGCCATTGAGTATTTGCACAAAAACACCAAAAGCCTGCTCGACTCCAACCTTGAAGACGGCAATTATATAAGCGCCAAAGACAAACACGTTATCGTGCTCGGCGGAGGGGATACGGGAACCGACTGCGTGGGCACGGCGATGCGCCACGGCTGCAAAAGCCTGCACCAGTTCGACATTATTCCCGAACCGCCCAAAACGCGCACCGACAGCAACCCCTGGCCTCAAATGCCGCTCATTTTCAAAACGGATTATGGGCAGGAGGAAGCCGCCGCCATTTTTGGCAAAGACCCACGCGAATATCTCATCAGCACCACGGAATTTATCGGCGATAAAAACGGCACACTCAAAGCATTAAAAACCATGCAAGTGGAATGGGTACCCGCAGAAAACGGCGCGCCATTCCGCGAAGTGCCCGGTACAGAAAAAGAATGGCCCGCCGATCTCGTCTTCCTATCCATGGGCTGGCTCGGTCCCGAAGATACCATTCTCGACGAACTCGAACTCGAACGCGACGAACGCTCCAATGCCAAAGCTATCGAAGGCGAATTCACCACTAAAATTCCCGGCCTCTTTGTCGCAGGCGATGTGCGCCGGGGCATGAGCCTCGTTGTCTTTGCCTTCGCAGAAGGTCGCGGCGCTGCCCGCGAAGCAGACCGCTACCTCATGGGATCTACCGACCTGCCGTAAAATCGGATCAGGATGGGCAGGAGTTAAGGATGAGCAGAGCCTGCACTGGAATGATTCTATCCAGTAATAAAAACGAATCAGACCACAGGGAGGCGCAGTTTGCACTGCGCCTTTTTTGCATAAATGAAAGGCCATCATGCCTCGTTATTGCACCATTCTATTTCTCAGCTTATTTACCGCGTTTGAACCCCAGGCCTTTGACGATAATACGCCAATGCGGGGGATCACGATTTCAACGCACGGGGGTGGGCGAGATTGGGCGAGTGACGAAATGGTTTCAACGCTGCGAGATATTGAAATATTGGGAGCAAACTGGGTGGCGACCCATCCCTATGCGGGCATTTCGCAGGACGGATCGGTCAGGGTGAGGCGGTTCGAAGGAGCCAGTGAATTGGCTCCCGCACACTGGACGAGACCAATTGTAGAAGCCCACAAACGGGGATTGAAAATTTGCATCAAGCCCCATCTGGCATACTGGCGGTCGGGATTTGAGTGGCGGGGCGAAATTGCGTTTCGCTCTGAGGAAGAATGGACGCGGTTCTGGGCAGATTATCGCGCCTGGATTTTGGCAGTGGCCGAAGCCTGCAAAGACGCCGATGCATTTGTCATAGGAACAGAACTGGACAAAACCCTGCATCACGAAGCCGAATGGCGTGCCCTGATTGCAGATGTGCGAAAAGTGTATAAAGGACGGATTACGTATGCGGCGAATTGGACGGATTACACACGCGTGCCATTCTGGGACGCCCTGGATGCGATCGGTATTCAGAGCTATTTTCCGATAACAAAAAATCAAAATCCCACAGAAGCCGACCTGCGCCGTGGATGGGATCGTCTGGTAAAAGAACTGCGAACTTATGCTAAAAAAATGGATCGCAACATCGTATTTACCGAATTGGGATACAACCAATCTTATAAAGCAGCGTCAGAACCGTGGACATATCGCGTGGATGACGATGGTGCGCGCCCCTTACAGGAAATGTGCTGGCGCGTCGCGCTCGAAGCCATTGAAAACGAACCGCGAATCACAGGTGCCCTGCTGTGGAAATGGTTTCCAAACCCGAGACCTTTTGGACGGGATTTCCAATTGGCGACACAGCGCATCATGCCCATCATTGCCGAGGCCTGGCAAGGTGAGATTCCCGTTATCGAGTTTGACGAAGAAGCATACCAGCGATGGCGTGAACAGCGACGGCGCGGACGGGGCAGACGATCTAATCAAAACTAACCATCACAGCCTTTCGGCCAGTTCGAGAAATGTATTCTCGGTCACCTCGTTAATACCAATCTGGAATGGACCAGGACCAGCTTTGGTATAGGCATTCGCGTGGACAACCTCGTACCCGCCTTCGGGAATAAGCGCGTCTGTCGGCATGTAATTGCGTCCATCCTGACAATATCCCCAGGCAATGAGAGTCGGATCATTGAGATAAGTCCTCAGCAAAGGAAGCCACTCGGCAACAACTTCATTGCCAAGCCACGCGATGGTGTGTTCTCCCGTCAGGCGAATAAGGCCTACTGACCAGGGGAAAAAACGCGCAGGCGGTATGCCAGACTCCAAACGCTCGACCCAGTACGCACCCAGATTTTGCTCGAGTTCTGCCTCGCTTTTGACAAGTGCTTCCCAGTGGGCAAGGGGCGGAATCGCATCCTGGTCGCGCGGAGCCAGCGCAAATCCCGAAACACAATTGAGATCCAATTCCAGCAATTCACCGCCCGCATCCATAGCCGCGAGCACATCATCCGCGAGTTGAGCACCCGTCGCAACAACATCCTCTGGCGTGGATTTGCGAAATGCGTCTGACCCCGCGAGGCGGCGCGGTCGAATATTGCCAGCAAGTCCCTGAATAAACTGCGCGTGGGTATTCGGGCCGAGAAATTCGACCAATCGATTGCGACACACCCCGGGAAAATCAGCAGAAATGCCATCCCATGCAAAACCGTAAACCATCACCGGATGGCATCCATAGTTAAACAGCACACAACGTCCATCATCCGCGACGAGATCGAGCACCCAGAGATCCCGATTCATATATCCATCTGGATTTGGCCTCATCCCCATACTGCCATCGGCACCCCGCCTGCGCCTGTTAATCCCAATCTCGGACGTACCGCGATACACACAAACAGAGACCTCTCGCATATTCTCGATGGCTTCAACCACCATTTTTATCGTGCGAGACAGCAAATCAGCTTCATAAGCCTCGAGTTCTGCTGGTTTAGCCACAGTCGTAGCATATCCCTCAAAACCGGACATGGGACCGCTGTGCGTATGCGAAAAATTGACAATAATCGCTTCAAAAGGAATACCCGTTATTGAAGCTAACTCGCAGCGCAAACGACTCGTCACATGCCATGTCATCCCAATCATATCAATCGAAATCCAGACCGTGCGATAGCCCTTTTGATCCTCAATAACAACCGCCTGCGCGGCCAGAGGATCGAGCACCTCAGACCCGGGTGAAAACCGCGGACCGCGACCACCCATAGGCAGCCCCAGTGGCGGCGTTGAATCAAACTGCGCCCAACCAGCTCTTGCTGTACGCATTGTGAACCTCTCTTTATTTAACCGGCAGCCCCATAGCGAATCTCGTGATAATCGCGATCACTCGTAATCGGAACGGGTTTCCCTTCCAGAAATGCCCACTTTCCCACATCACACGCCGAAGCGCGAACAAAACCATTGATATACGAACGCCGCGGATTATCCGTCGTATTTGGTACCGAGCCGTGAACCGTATAAGACGTGAACATCACCACATCACCCGGCATTGCCTCACACGGCACAGCCGACGACACATCCACCTGATCTTCAACTTCCCCCCTTGCATACCGCGTCACCTTCAAATTTCCCAACCTGTGACTGCCGGGAATAACGTGTAAACAGCCATTGGCAACAGTCGCCTCATCCACCACAATAATGGTCTGCACATAATTATTCACCTGATCGCGAAACGCGGGTGTAGGGCGGATATCCTGATGCCACGGAAACTGAATATCTCCACCAGGCATCTTGAAATTAATCTGATTGATATACTGCTTCAACGACGTGCCGATCAACGGCTCTAACAGCGCGGGAAACTTCGCACTATTCCGAATCTCCTCAAACGCAGGGTGAATGAGAGAAGGCCACTGAACTTTTCGCAGATACTGAACAGCCTCTGGCCCAACCATCGGCCCGGGTGTCTGCAAGTGAATATGCACCTCGCGGTCTTTGCCCTGAAGAATAGCATCGGGAAGATCTGTCCGCGCTGCCAGTTCGAGAATATAATCATACCCCTCACGCAAACGCGCAATCTCATCCCCATCAAACACGCCCCGCGCAACGTGATATCCCCACTTCCTGAAAGCCTTGATATCTTCTTTGCTCAACGTCTCCATTTCATTTTTCCCTTGTCGTTTTAACTACCGAACAAACCGCTGAAGCAGTATAATGGGTCAGTGGTCAAAAATCAAACTGGTTCTGAGATACGACCATCGCGCCCCTCTGGCCCTCAAGGCGCATCCTCAAAATTTCCCTCAAGCCCTACGGCCTGGGCGATGAAACGTACGATTTCCCCATCTAAAATTAAGGAATCATTCAAATGGAACTCATTATCAACTCCAAATTTTTCGATCAGTATTCCGTGCCTGAACTCGGCAAAAAAGCGATTGAACTGGGCTATGATGGCATTGACCTATGCGTGCGTCCGGGCCATCCGATTCATGTGGATAATGTGATCGAAGTACTGCCCAAAGCGGCCGAAATTTGGCGCAGTCAGGACCTGATCTGCCCCATGATAACCGCACCCGTGACACTGGTAGATCCAGAATCACCAGAAATAGAAAATTACTATACCGCATGTGCCGAAGCCGAAATTCCCCGTCTCAAAATCGGATTCTGGAAATATCAGCCCGGCGATGATTACTGGCAAGTTGTAGATGCAGCGCGGAGAGATCTGGAAAAAATTGTGGTCCTGAGCGAAAAATACGGCGTGCAGACTTGCTATCAGATTCACAGCGGTCCTTGCCTGGGAAGCAACTGTGCGGGATTGATGCACCTCATCAAAGGCTTTGACCCGCAATACGTGGGCGCATACCCCGATTTCGGACATCTCGCACTGGATGGAGAAGACTGGGCAATGGGATTGGCGATGATTCGGGATTATATCTCAGTCGTGGGAATTAAAGATGCGTATTATCTGCCGCAACCGGAAGGTCAAACGCCGCGCTATCGCCCCTGCTTCACAAAAGCTGGAGAAGGATGCGTAGATTGGCATCGTTGCCTGGGGCTATTGCACGAAATGGGATTTGACGGACCCTTATCCGTCCACACCGAATACAAATTTGACGAAACCATAATCCGTCAAGTCGGTTACGCGCAAACATCGCCTCCAAATTTGGAAGCCTGGGCAAAAGAAGACGCGGATTATTTGCGGCGGATTTTAGAAAAAGTTAAATAAATGTGTGAAACACGACATCGTGATCGATCAACCGCTTGTTTTCATACGTAAATTTCCCCGAAAAAAACGCATCTCGGTGTAACCACTTCAGAAAAATTTTATCGCCTTCCCAAAGATTGAGATCGAGAAGTTCTGAGTCATCAATCCATTTCAGGATACCTTCACTCGAGTCGATTAACTCACCCGTGAACCTCTCTGCGGTAAACACAAAAGCCAACCAGTCATTAAATCCATCAAATTTTGGAAAAGTGAGCACACCTCGTAAAGCGGGATTTTGAATCTGCAGACCGCTCTCCTCGCGCACCTCTCGAATAACGCATTCCTCAGGCGTCTCACCCGCTTCCATTTTGCCACCCAGACCATTCCATTTGCCCTCGTGTATATCATTTTCCTTTTTCACTCGGTGCAGCATCAGCGTTTTATTGCCATTTTTAACATAGCATAAGGTCGCATTGATCATCGCGATTTCCTTGATTGAATTAGCGCAACGCCAGTATATGCGCTGCGTCACTCGTGCTGGGAGTCTGAGGCGGATTCGCTGGCCCCGCGGCCGGCAGCCATGTTGCGGATCATCTTGACCACATCGCCAAAGCCTTTGTAGGCGACGGCGATAACAATGCCGTAAAAGAGGACGCTAGCGGCAATAAAGACGAATTGCCAGAAGACTTTCCAGGTTTCGACATCCATTGCACTACTCCATGTTGCTAAAGTCTAAAGGACGCGGCGGGTGCGAGCGCTGCGTGAGCGAGGCAACGACCAGCATAGCGAGGCCGCCCAGGGCCAGGCTGGTAATCCCGACGAGGTTGGAGTTTTCGACCAGTGGCAACAAAAACTCGGGCACCAGGTGCTGGTTTTCGGTCATAATCAGGAAGTTGAGCGGCACCAGCGCACCCAGGATCAGGGCACAGTACGCACCTGGAGTATTGGCCTTTTTCCAGTACAGTCCCAGGGCCACGGTGCCGACGCAGCCGGAGAAGTAGATACTGCCGGTGACGTACATAAAGCGGAAGGCCGTCTCGGGAAGCTGGTAGAGCGCGCCAAAAATGGCCAAGAAAGCAGCGAGGATGACGACGATAGCCCGGGTCCAGTAGATCTCGCGCTCGCTCGATAGCCCGCCCCAGGTTCCGTCTGCTTCGCGCTCGCCGCTCGATTTTGCGAGCATGGCCTTGATCGGCGAGACCACATCGCGGACGATGACGCCACTCCAGGCCAGCAGATAGCTGTCGTGGGTGGACATGAAGGCCGCGAACATCCCGGCCATGAGCAGGCCAGCGATGCCTATGGGCAGGATTTTGCCGAGCATTTCGGGCATGGCGTAGTGGGGGTCGAGTTCGGGGTTGCCAAAATAGGCCAGTGCCGCGATGCCCCAAAACATCGGCACCATCGCCCGCCCCATGACTGTGGCAGAAGAAATCCAGAACACGCGGCGGGCCACCCTGGGGCTTTCGGCACTCAGCGGCCGCATCATTTCGGGTTGCCAGACCACGCCGAC
>JAPOXY010000244.1 GCA_026706845.1 Gemmatimonadota bacterium | reverse complement strand
GCCTGTGGTCGCAAGACCACTACCGCCGCAGTAAGATGACCTGGAACTACTACAGCCCCTAAGGTCAGGTAACAATGTCGATATTGGAGGAATATAACATGGCAATTGATACCATCACATCCGAAGCCATTGAGGTGATAAATCCGACGGGAAGGCGCATATTGCAACTGACGACAAACACGCGGCGGTCAGTGCATGGGTATTACGATCTACCCCCGTGGTCTCCCGTGGATGGACGCATTGCATTTAGCCGCATGGATGCACAGGATTCAAAAACAGGTGATATTTGTGTCATGGATGCCGATGGCGGCAATTTGCACAAAGTGGCCGAATCCCATGCGATGTCCTCCAATGGCGGCGCATTGGCGCAATGGGCGTCGGATGGATCGCGGATATATTTTAAGGATCGGGACCGCGAAACCCGTTTGATCGGATGGGTCGATCCAGACACCGGTATATCGGGCACGCATCCCGGAGACCTGCGGATGATTTCACCTGCTGGACACCTGCATGCCTATCACACCATGCATGGGGATTACGCCGAAGACGACGTGCCCAAAATGAAGGATGTACACGGTGTCTTCGCACAAGATTTAGAAACAGGGGAATCCAAACAACTCGCAACCCTCTCCGATTGCCTAACACTCCATCCCCGCCGAGACGAAATAGCCGACTGGCATTTGTTTGTCAAGCACACCAAATGGTCGCCCGATGGTTCTCGGATGATGTTTGTCTTCACCAACGAAATCCATTTTGACCGCAAATACGGCGAACTTCCCAGAGTAAAAGATTTGTACGTCATCAATGCCGACGGCTCCAATCTCAAGCGCGTAGGCGAATTTGGCAACCACCCCCTGTGGCATCCCAATGGTCGAGAAATATTGACCAACAGCCCGTTTGAAGGCTCGCCGGGCAATAAACTGGTATTGACCGATGTGGAAACCGGTGAAGAGCGTTTGGCTGCGACCTGTGCAAAGGGATCGGGACATCCCTCCTTTTCTCCAGATGGCAAATACATTGTCATAGATGTCGTGAACAACACGACAAAAGAAGCCAAATTCCTGCTCGTAGATGTCGAAACCGATACTATTGAAACACTATTGGAACTCTCAGTCTTCGACCACTCCCATGCCGGAACCCATCTACACCCGGTATGGCGGCAAGACAGCTCTCAGATTTTATACGCCAGCGATGCATCCGAAATTTGTCAGTTATGTGTGTATGACGTGTGAAGGAGAACCCCATGCCCGTAAAATCCGTTTACATGATGACCGATTTGGAAGGCTCAGCCGGAGTAGATGACTGGGACCCGAGACACCGGGATGATGCAACAACGGCAAAAGGCGTGTACGACCGCGCCGAGATGCAGCGATTGTTGACAGGTGAAGTCAACGCCGCAGCCGAAGGATTATTTGCAGCAGGTGTAGAAGAGATAATCATCAATGACGCGCATGGGGCGGGGCGCACGATCTTGTCAGAAGAATTCATCTCAGGTGTAAAACTCGTACAGGGCGTCAACCGTCCCTGCTGGCTGCCGGGATTATCGCCCAGATTTGACGCATTGATCCAATTGGGCATGCACGCGATGACCAACACGCCCAACGGATGTCTCGCACATTCAATGAGCCGCAGGATGATCTATCGCGTCAATGGTGCCGAAGTCGGCGAGATGGAAATGGCGGCTTATTTGTGTGGCCATCTGGGTATTCCCTGGGTCTTTACATCGGGCGATCTGCACGCATGTACCGAATCCCAACACTGGGTCAACAACATTGTCACAGCACCAGTAAAAGAAGGCCTGGGAGAATTATGTGCGCTCCACCTGGCGCCAGTAGATGCCCGCGCCCTCATCAAGACGCGCGTTCAAGAAGCCATGGAGCGCGTCGAAAATATTGAACCACTCATTGCAGAAAGCCCTGTGGTGATGGAAGTGACCTTCCCAGAACCCGGTCCTCCCTCATTAAAAGAAGGATGTGAGCGCGTGGATGCCTTTACCATTCGATGTACAGGCGAATCCTTCTGGCAGGTATTTCACCAATATTTTTATGGCAAACCCGATTTTCCAGTTCCCGTGTAATTTCTTCTCATTATAGGAGGATATATGAAAGTCAAAATAGAAAATCAATTTCGTGCGCCCTATGGCGTGCCAAACGGTCTGCAACTCACAAACGATGGTTTGTGGATTGTAGATCAGATGACTGATCGGGTGGCGTTGATGAGTATGAAAGATGAGGACAAAGACGATTATTACGGCAATCGCCGCCTGTTGAGAGACATCCCGTCGGAATCCTCAAACACCAGTGGCATGGCCGCAGGCGAAGGATCGCTGTGGTTGGCGGCCAATGGACCGGGGCAACGCTGGCGGCTGCCGCGCGAGACCGATGCGCCCCAGGGTGAAATATTGCGCGTGGATCCCTGTAGTGGAGAAACACAGGGTCGCTGGGCACTGCCCACGGGCGGCGGCACACACGGCGTGGAATACGACGCAATTGAACCGGGTACATTGTGGCTGACCACGTTAAAAGAACAGACCATTACGCAGATGCGCATTAAAGATTGGTCCGTCATCCGCACATTAAAACTACCCTTGCATCGCGCACACGGCGTCGTGCGAATGGAAGAAGATTCGATCTGGGTCGTTCATACAGGTGATCGGGTAATTGTAAATCTGGACCTGGCGACAAATGCAGAACTCGATCGCATAGAAGTGCCCGAACCACATCCCGAACCACACGGATTATCCATCTGCGACGGTGGATTTTTGTATTGCGATGCAACATCGGGGTGGGTTGCCAAAATTTCGTGGTGATGGGACACTCCTGTTATCTTCCAATTAGCCCCGGTCCTCCGGGGCTTTTCTTTCTCACAACTGAGGGACGTGATGAGTGATCGAGCAGTAATCGGCGTCGATGTGGGCACGGGCAGCGTGCGGGCAGGCGTATTTGACTTAGACGGCACCATGTTGGGTACAGCATCCTCGCCCATTCTGGAATTTAATCCCAAACCCGATTTTTACGAACAATCTTCGGAAAATATCTGGGCAGAAACCGGGAAAGTCGTTCGCCAGGCCATCGCCCAATCTGGCCTCTCGCTCGATGCAATAATCGGCATGAGTTTTGACGCAACCTGTTCTCTCGTCGTCCTGGATACTGCTGGACAGCCCCTGACCGTATCTGAAACGGGCGAAACCGAACGCAACATCATCGTATGGCGCGATCACCGCGCAATAGATCAGGTAAATCGCATCAATGCGGGTGGATATGATGTATTGCAATACGTCGGAGGCACGATGTCGCCCGAGCAAGAACCGCCAAAACTATTGTGGATCAAAGAAAACCTGCCCGAAACATGGCAAAAAGCGGGCAAATTTTTTGACCTGGCGGATTTTATGGTCTATAAAGCAACTGGTACCGACCGCCGCAGTTTGTGTACCAACGTGTGCAAATGGACCTATCTGGGCCATGAATCGCGCTGGGATCGCAACTTCTTTGACGCCATAGGTTTGGGCGATTTATTCGACAGCGGAAAAGTGACAGAAGATGTCGCACCCCTGGGCGAAAACGCGGGCACACTGAGTGCAGAAGCCGCCGATTTGATGGGATTGACAACGCAAACCGCCGTAGGGGTAGGCATCATCGATGCACATGCAGGGGGCATTGGCGTTGGGGTCAGCGAACCGATATTGGCATTGATCGGCGGCACCTCGTCGTGCCACATGGCAGTATCAAAAGACGCGCGATTTATCCCCGGCGTGTGGGGGCCTTACTACGGTGCGATGCTGCCTGGCTTGTGGCTCAGCGAAGGCGGGCAAAGTGCCACGGGCGCATTGTTGGACCACACCATCGAGCGATTTGGCATGGTCAAAGAAGAAGATCACTACTGGCATGTGCTCACCGGCAAAGAAATCAATGCCGTGTACGCCGAACTCAACGCGTACATTGCCGCAAAAGGCATGCGTTCAGATTGGACAGAACGGCTGCATATTTTGCCCGACCACCACGGCAACCGATCTCCCAAAGCCGACCCCAACGCACGGGGAATGATGGACGGCTTGACCCTGGATATGTCCTACAATACACTGGCACAAATTTATCACGCAACCATCCAGTCTGTAGCTTATGGCACGCGCAATATCATCGACGAAATGGAAAAACAGGGCTACGCAATCGAGCAGATCAATGCGTGTGGAGGCGGCACAAAAAACGAGTTGTGGATACGCGAACACGCCGACGCAACACAGCGACCCATTCATCTACCCAAAGAACCCGAAGCCGTACTATTGGGATCAGCAATCCTCGGTGCCGTCGCCGCAGGTGCGTATGCATCAATCCAGGAAGCGATGGGCGCAATGTGTCACGCGGGCGAGGTCATTGAACCCAATCGGGACACCGCAGATTATCACGCCTGGAAATACGAACAACAATTGACCATGTACGACCAGCATGTGAATCGACGCAACATCGACTGATTGGAAATTCGGTTGTGTTCCGCACAATATCGCATTAGCATGGAATTGTTACTTAACTGAAGGAGATAAAACGTGAAAATCGGATACGGCACTTATGCAATGCAAACGGAAAACATCTTCGACGCACTCCCGCGCCTGCGAGATATAGGTTACGAAGCCCTCGAAATCAACACGGGGGACGACTGGCCCACCGCCCCGCACAAACTCGACACTCCTTCCCGCGAAACACTCGCCACAACCATCCAGGACCTCGGCTTTGAATCCCCCGTCACAATGGCCCTGATGCCCATCTGCACACAGGGCAATGACCGCCCCGCCATCCTCGAAAAATTTGACAACGCCTGTATCCTCGCCAGCGACCTCGCCTTCGGAGACGCCCCTGGTATCATCGTCAGCACACTCGGCGGACTTCACGGCACCTGGGACGAAGTCAAACACACCTATTGCGATCAACTCATCGAATTGGGCGACCGCGCCGCCAAACACAACGTCATCCTCGCAACCGAACCCCATGCGGGCCACCCGCTCGACACACCCCAAAAAGTCGATTGGCTCATGCGGCAAACCAACCACGACAACGTCAAAGTCAATTTCGACATGAGCCACTTTTACGTTGACGGTATCGACCTCCAGCCGAGCGTTGACCTGTGCGCCCCCTACACCGTCTCCACCCACATCAAAGACGGCCATCGCGTCAACGGACAGGTGCGCTACCTTCTGCCTGGTGAAGGCGACTTCGACCTCGTCACCTACTTCAAAGCCGTCGCAGCCGCAGGCATCACCGCCCCAATCACCGTCGAAGTCACCGCACAAATCTGGAGACAACCCGACTACGACCCCTGGCCCGTCGCCGAACAATGCTTCAGAGCGCTCAATAACGCGCGAAAAGAAGCGGGTGTTGCATAGACAAATCAGAAATCAATCATGCCCTACAATATCCTCCTCATCCTGACCGATCAACAGCGCTGGGACTCGCTCGGTTGTTGCGGTGTAAGCGGTGTACACACCCCCAACCTCGACCGCCTCGCCAGTGAAGGCACGCGCTACGACCAGTGCTATGTCAACAACCCGATATGCACGCCCAGTCGCGCCAGCCTCTGGACCGGCAAACACCTGCCCGGCCACGGCGTCTATCGCCTGCACGATGTCTTACCCCAGGATGAAATCCTCTTTCCCCATCACCTGCGCGAAGCCGGCTACGACACCGCGCTATTTGGAAAACTCCACGTTGCCGGTCACATGTGGGAAATGCAATACCGCCACCGCTTCGACGGCTTCAACACCTACGAATGGGCGCCCGATCCCAATGGGTATCGCGGATGCGACACCGCGTACTTCCGCTGGCTTGCAGTACATCACCCCGACATCCTCCAGCGCTGGAAACGCGACGGCAATAGCATCGGCCATGTGCGTGCCGAAGCCCACTTCACCACCTGGGCCGCTGACCGCACCATCGACTATCTCCACCGCATGCAGGGCACACATCAACCCTTCTTCTGTTGCATGAGCGTCTTTGATCCGCACAGCCCCTATACGAATTATCCCAAAGAATACGCCGACTACCTCGACATCGATGCCCTGCCCGAACCCTTTGCCGTAGATGAATCCTTTGACCATCGTCCAATTGCACACTGGCGAGAGCACAACGGGCGATCTTTCCCCTCAACGGACACCCTGCGCGAAAGCCGCATCGGCTACCACGCGGCCATCACCCTCATCGACGAACAAATCGGGCGCGTCTTGCAAACACTCAACGACACGAACTTTGCGGACAACACCATCGTCATCTTTGCCAGCGACCACGGCGACATGCTCGGCGATCACGGCCTCACCGTCAAAGGCGCGTACATGTACGACGCCTGCACCCGGGTGCCCATGATCATCCGCGTACCAGGCACATCCGGCGGCCAAATCATCGACGCGCCCTGCCAACTCCACGACATTGCCGCAACCGCACTCGCCATCGCCGGATGCGAACAACCCCACCTCATGCCCGATGCATGCGACCTCCTGGACGTCAATGCCTTACAACAACGCGGCTATGCCGTCTGCATGCACCGCAACTCGAGCACCACGCGCGGGGGCTATCACAACCCGGAATTGCACATCACCATGTGGCGAGAAGACCGCTACAAACTCAGCATCTACCACGCGCCACAACCCGGACCCGACGATTGCCCCGGCGAACTCTTTGACATGGAAACAGACCCCAACGAAATGAACAACCTCTGGTTTGACGCCAATATGTCCGACACCCGCGACCAACTCATCCACAAACTCACGACTTTTCTCGTACAACAAGACGCACAGGGACGCGCGAGAGGTAGCGAAGCCCTGCCACCGTGATTTTGGAAAGATAGATCATGACAAAAACCATCATCATGCCCAAATACGGGCTTCAGCAAGACAACGGCACCGTCGTTGAATGGCGCGTCAATGAAGGCGACCGCGTCAACAAGGGCGACATCCTCCTCGATCTGGAAACAGACAAAGCCCTCTTTGAATACGAATCGCCCGAAAGCGGTTACGTCCGCAAACTCGTCGCCCAGAACGGCGAAGAAGTGCCAGTGCTCTCTGTCATTGCCATCATCACCGACGAAGCCGACGAAGCCATTGAAGACCTGACACCTGCCAGCGCTGACTCCCCTACAGAGGAACCGCGCCAGATAGCGGACACGCCAGAGCGAGAACCCGCGCTGGAATCCCCCACCCAGCGCATCAAACGATCTCCTGCCGCCCGTCGCCGCGCCCGCGAACTCAACATTGACCTCGCCGCCATCGCAGGCACGGGTCCCGGTGGCCGCATCGTACTCGCCGACGTCGAACTCGCGGCATCCGCGGCACCATCCTCCACCACATTATCGCGCATGCGTCAGGCCATTGGCAGAACCATGGCCTATAGCAAAAGCACCATTCCGCACTTCTACGTCGCCACTGAAATCGACATGACCGACGCGGAAACCTGGCGCAAAAATCTCGCTGAGACCGACGCCATCAAGCTCTCTGTCACCGACCTCTTTGTCAAAGCCGCCGCCGATGCCCTCACCCAATATCCGGCACTCAACGCCAGCCTTGACGGAGATACCTCCGTTATCGTACACGACACAGTCAACATCGGCCTCGCCGTTGGCACCGATGACGGCCTCGTCGTCCCGGTCATCCCAAATGCCGACCGGGCATTCCTCACCGACCTCGCCGACGAACGCGGCCAGCGCGTCGATGAAGCCCGACAGGGCAAATTGCGCGGCGATGCCAGTGCCACCTTCACCATCTCGAACCTGGGGATGTACGGCATCACATCCTTCACTGCCATTGTCAATCCCCCAGAAGCCGCCATATTAGCTGTCGGCGCAGCCATCGCGCGCGTTGTCCCCATCGGCGATACCATGACCATTGCCGTTCGCCAAATCGCAGAAGTCACGCTCTCCGCCGACCACCGCCTCGTCGATGGTGTAGTTGCCGCTCAATTTTTACAGGCACTAAAACAAAATCTTGAAGACACAGACAAATTGGAAAGCTGGTTGTAAAAAGGAGCCTTTATGTCCCTACCCTCTGAAATCCTGATCAAAATGTACCGCGCCATGCTCCGCATCCGCCGTTTTGAAGAACAAATATGGGAAGTTTATACCGGCGGCCTCATGCACGGACTGGCGCACCTCTACATCGGCGAAGAAGCCGTTGCCGTGGGCGTTTGCGCTGCACTGCGCGACGACGACTTCATCACCAGCACCCACCGCGGGCACGGGCACTGCGTTGCCAAAGGCGGGAACCTCGAAGCCATGATGGCCGAAGTGATGGGCCGCGTCACGGGCCACTGCCGCGGCAAAGGTGGATCCATGCACATCGCCGACATGTCCGTTGGCATCCTCGGCGCAAATGGTATTGTCGGTGGCGGATTTGGCATTGCCACAGGCGCCGCACTCTCAGCCCAAAAACGCGGCACCGACCAGGTTGCCGTCTGCTTCTTTGGCGACGGCGCTTCCAATCAGGGCATCTTCTTCGAAGTCATGAACTTCGCCGCAATATGGAAACTCCCGGTCATCTACGTCTGCGAAAACAACCACTACGGCGAATACACCCCCACCGGAAACGTCACCGCGGGCAAAAGCATCGCGGACCGCTCCCTCCCCTTCGGCATTCCCAGCACAACCGTAGATGGCAGCGACGCCATTGCAGTGTACGAAGCCACTGCCCAGGCCGTCGAACGCGCCAGAAAGGGCGACGGAGCCACACTCATCGAATGCGACACGTACCGCTATCGCGGGCACCACGTTGGCGACCCCGGAGAAGGCTATCGCTCAAAAGAAGAAATTGAATCATGGATGGCCAAAGACCCCATCCAGCAACTCCGCACAAAAATACTGGATGACAACATCGCCTCTGGAGCCGAACTCGATGCAGAAGAGCGCGAAGTCGAAAAAGAAATGGAAAACGCGCTCGAAGCAGCCAAAGCCGCGCCTTATCCCGATGTTGAGGAGGTCAATCAACATGTCTATGCGTGAAATGACTTATGGCGAAGCCGTCAAAGAAGCCATGGCCGAAGAAATGCGCCGCGATCCCACAGTATTTCTCATGGGCGAAGACGTCGGCAAAGCGGGCACGGTCTTCAAAGTACTCCTCGGTTTGCACGACGAATTTGGCGACGACCGCGTCATCGACACGCCCATTGCAGAAGCGGGTCTCGTCGGCCTCGGTGTTGGTGCTGCGCTTACTGGCTCGCGCCCCATTGTTGATATCATGTTTGGCGACTTCATCACCCTGGCAATGGACCAGATCGTAAACCAGGCCGCCAAACTGCGCTACATGTCCGGCGGTCAGGCCATCGTGCCCATCACCATCCGCTCCACCATGGGCGCAGGACGCTCCTCTGCCGCACAGCATTCACAAAGCTTACACGCCTGGCTCGCGCACATCCCCGGCCTCAAAGTCGCCATTCCCTCCACACCCGCCGACGCCAAGGGCCTCTTCAAAACCGCCGTTAGAGACGACAACCCCGTCGTCATTTACGAAGACAAAATGATGTACGCCCTAAAAGGCCTGGTACCCACCGAAGAAGACTACACCATACCCTTTGGACAGGCGCACATCAAACGCGAAGGCGACGACATCACCCTCATCGCCACATCGAGCATGGTACACGTCGCCCTCGAAGCAGCCGACACACTCGCCGAACAGGGCATCAGCGCCGAAGTCGTTGACCCGCGTACCCTCGTCCCCCTCGACAGAGAAACCCTCATCGAATCCGTAGTCAAAACCACCCGTGCCGTCATCATCGACGAAGGCTATAAAAGTTTTGGTATCACAGGGGAAATAGCCTCTATCGTCTATAACGGTGCCTTTGACTACATCGACGCGCCCATCGTCCGCCTCGGCGCAATGGACGTACCCGTACCGTTTAGCAAACCCCTCGAAGACGCCACAATCCCCACGCCCGAAGATGTGATCAAAGCCGTACAGGACATGAAAATCAGATAATAAAAAAAGCCCGACGATCTGCCGGGCTTTTGCATTGTACAATAAAAAAATGCCGAGAACGGGACTCGAACCCGTACGGGCGATTAGCCCAAGGGATTTTAAGTCCCTCGTGTCTACCAGTTCCACCATCTCGGCACTACATAAAAAAAATAGGTAAAGGTGTCCTGCTTGTCAAACGCACAATTTCTTTCTTTCAGGACTTACCCATCCACTCGTTCAGCCAACGCACAGGTGGCTGGCGTGCCATCTACCTCTGCAAACACTTTCCCAAATTCCTCCGGAGAAACCTGCCGCGTGTTCTCTCCACGATACTGAAATTGCAGTGCCCTGCGGCGGTGCGGACTGCGGTTTGGAGGCGTCTGATGGGGCAACATCGCCGAAAAGATCATCGCCCCTCCCGCCTTCATTTCCAGGGGAACCGCATCGCTATAATCCAACCGACCTTCCACAATCTGACAGTCATTCGTATGTACGTGTTTGAATGCCTCGCCCTTGTGCCTACCGGGCAACACATGCATGCACCCATTCTCCACCGTTGCGTCGTCCAGCGTAATCCACGCCGTAGCAACCGCCTCTAAGGGCAACCAGTCAAAATAGGCATTGTCCTGATGCCAGGGCTTTTCCGATCCGATAAACGGCGGCTTGGAAAGAGCCATCTCGTTTTTCAAAACCACCTTCTGTCCCAAAACGCGCGCCACAAATCCCTTGATACGCGGATGTTCGACCAGTGCTCGAAACGTGGGATGTGCCTGATGATACCCATGCAACTTGCGAAATTTAAGCTCGGCTTCGGCATTTGCCAATGAAAGAGGATCCTCAACACCTGACTCAAAGTGGATACCGAACTCGCCATCTAATTCCTGCACCTGAACGCCAGCATAGTTCCCCCCCGTCCCGGGTTTTTCTTCCCGCACCCGTGCCCGTCCCGCGCGTGCCTCGTCCATCAGCCATCCCGTGATCTCGCTCAAAGCTATCCGAGCGGCCTCGACCTCTTCGGCAGTCAACACATTTTCAAATGCGAGATACCCATCCCGGTGAAATTGCGCCACCAGGGCATCGTCCAGGACCTCTGGACAATCCGGTAAACGCGCTATCGACACAGACATCTTGCCCTCCTGCATTACAAAATATCAAACGCCGTTTCCAAATAAATCTAAAGTATTTCAACACAGTTGACAAGAGAATCGAAACAAGTAACCGGCCAATCCCATCGTCGAGATTGACCGGTTGATTTTTGGAGGTGCCGGGCGGATTCGAACCGCCGATAAAGGCTTTGCAGGCCTCTGCCTTACCGCTTGGCCACGGCACCCAATACGCTGAATTTAATCCGCGAAGCGTTAAAATACCGTACTTTATATCGAATGTCAAGGGGGGTCAATGCGCAGCCCAGTTAATACCACGCCGCTGGATCTCTTTCGCCTCTGGCACATCAAAATCCACGGCTTTGTGCCCCAGAGAAGAGTAAAACACCCGTCCTGAACCCCACATGCGTTTCCAAACCACCGGCATCACACAACCATTGACCCAGGGTGCCACATCGGTCTCAAAAGTCGTCGTCACCAGCACCTCATTGCCCGGATCGGTATGCATATAATACTGCTCGGAATGCATCGCAAAATCACTCAGCCCCGCCACAATCGGATCATCTGCTTTTTCCGGCACAATATTGACTTCATAATCAATCACCCCACCCGGATGCGACACCCATTGCCCGCCCGTCATCCACTGATAGCCCGTATTATTGCGAAACGCATCGCACATCCCACCGTGCCAGCCCGCCAGCCCAACACCGCTCTTAACCGCCCCTTGAAGCCCCTGTTCCTGTTCTCTTTCTATACTGCCCATCGTCCAACACGGCACAACAACACTCAGTTCCGACATGTAATCCGCATCCGTATAAACATCCATTGAATCGCGAACATCCACGTCAAACCCATCTGATTCCAGCAACGGTGCGAAAATATCCACGCATTCCTTTGGCTCGTGCCCTTGCCAACCACCCCATACCATCAAAGCTTTCCTGCTCATCTTCATCTCCTTATTTGAAAATCTATCAACCGCCCAGCGCAAAAGCCAGGCCTCGTTCTTTTGCTGTCTTCTTCAGATCATTTAACGTAACCACATTCAACGGTATGCCCTGCGTGCGATACTCCTTGCGCCGCAGGGCTTCGGGTTCACCAGGGGCAAATAGCCGATCCACCCCAGGCGCCCTTTTACAGGCGTGAATCTGCTGAATCGCACTGTCAACTCGCGCCTTGAATCGCGCCACATCTTCAAAAGCACCCACCCGAATAGCCGCCACAAAATGACCATCTTCACCTGCCTGTGGTCCATCTTCCATATTGCCCAATTCAGTGCCATAGCTCGCGCCGGACAACATAGAAGACAAAATCCCCATCACCAGGGCCAGCGCCACACCCTTAAATTGCCCAATCGGCATCAGCAGGCCATCTATCGCCTTTACGGGATTGGTCGTCGGCACCCCATCCGCATCCAGGGCCCACCCTTCTGGTAAAGTCAGCCCTTTTTGTTCATATACGCGAATCTTCCCATGCGCAGAGCCAGAAAACGCCGCGTCAAAAACAATGGGAAATTCCCCACCGGCGGGAATCGCGACACTCAAGGGATTGATACCCAGGATACGCTCAGCACCTCCCCACGGAGCCATTGTGGGCAAAGCATTGGTCGTCGCAACCCCAATCATATCGCAATCCAACGCCATACGCGCAAAATACCCCACGGCACCGCAGTGATTACTGCCCCGAATACCCGCGGCTGCTATACCAATATCCCGGGCGCGAACAATCACCTGCTGCATCGCAAACGCCGTCCCAATCTGCCCCATAGAATTGCCCCCATCCACCACCAGACACGCCCCATTATCCTTCACCACCTCGGGTTTGCCATTTGGATCCACGCCATCAACCGTCAACTTCCTCACGTATTCGGGAACGCGCAATACCCCGTGCGAATGCACGCCGCCGAGGTCGGCATCCACCAGCGAATTCGCCAACAGATGTGCATCCCCTTCACCCATCTCACACGTCTCAAAAATCCCCTGCACCAGATCCAATAGTGCCCCAGCAGCCACACGCCTTTCATTCTCCATTGCACTATCCCTCAAAAATCTCTCTAAATTTTTGGGGTACGGGTCTGATCCTCCGATTGCTATAATCGAGAAACACAATACCCGTTTTTGCCCGCGCCACTTCTCGTCCATCGGATTTTGCACGCAAAAGATAAAACAAATCACATCCCGTGCGCGAAAAATTGCACACCGCCACATCGCCAACAAGTGCCTCGCCGTAAAAAGCCTCGCTCCGAAAAACAATCACAGCGTCAATCATCAAAATACCCACACCATCCACATCCAACTCCGTAAAACCGTACTCTGCAAACAAACGCGCACGCACCTCGTGACACAAAGACAACACCGCATCGTTGCCCAGATGCCCACCGTAATTGATATCAGAAACTCTCAACGAAATTTCAGTTGTAAAAATAAACTCATCGGGTAATACCAGCTTCACCCTGCCCATCTGCCCTCCAAATGCACGAATCAACGGATCGGTGTATGAAGGCGAGTAAATCGAGCATGACTGATTCAGGTCCGTTCATCAACACACCGACCGTAGCCCCCATTCTCTTAATTCCTGATTCCTGATTTTTAATTTTTAATTCGTCCCACATGCCGGTCTTCGTATATTCCCTTTAGAAACTTTTCGGGATTGAGTTCTTCTGGCAAATAATGCCATGCCGTACTATAGCGCGTGCGATTGCTGTGGTTATCGTAAGCACCGTGCAGGAGATTGGCGGAAAACAGAACAACCGTACCAGCGGGAATGACCAGATCCACAGCCTGTGATTCATCGACCTTTGTCCAACGGCCGTGTCTGCCTATATTTTTGTGGTGCTCGAAAATCGCACCCATCCGGTGGCTACCGGGCACTACCCGCAAACACCCATTCTCCAGATCGGAATCTTCCAGATAAATCCCGCAACTGATAATGCGATCCGTATCGGTCCCAAAATAAAAATTATCCTGATGCCAGCCCGTTGACGTACCGCCATTGGGCAACTTCGGAAAAAACTTGGTGCCAAACACATCGATATTTTCACCAATTAATACTGCCACGCGGTCTAAAATCATCGGCTCACGCGCCAGTTCCAACACGCGGGCATCGACCACGCAAACACCCTGAATTTTGTGCAACAAACCCGCCCGGGGTTCACCGCGCTCGTCCAACTCGAGCGTCCAGTGCGGTGCCTCCTCGGTCAATTTGCACCCCTCTGCGACCAATTCATCAAACACCTGCTTGTAACAGGCCAATCGCTCGCCTTGTATCAGGGCTGCAAAAACGAGATAGCCATCTTCTCTAAACTGCCGCATCTGTTCGTCAGTAAGCATTAAAACCTCCCGTTGGCTACTTCGGTGGCGCGAAGGCGACGAGCCCGGCGTCCGATCCGGTGCCCGTCGCGATGACGACGAACTGCCGCCCGACCTCGACGCGGCAGGTCATGATGTACTTGTGGGTGTTTCACCTTGGCTGCTGCAGATTGTGCCCGACGCCGCACCATACAACAGGACCAGCTACAGGCTTGCC
>JAPOXY010000243.1 GCA_026706845.1 Gemmatimonadota bacterium | reverse complement strand
GGCATTTCGACATGCACTGAAGATCGGGCCCGAAATGCCAGATGCTTATGCGGGACTTGGTACCGTGTTTATCAGGAACAAGCAATTCTCAGAGGCCGTAAAAATGTGGCGGGAAGCAGCGGCAAGGGATTCGACCCTGGTTGCACCTCTGCATCACGCCTGCGAGTTGTGGGAAACAGATATTCGGAACGGGTTTAGAACGCGACCCGGCACAGCCCGGGATTATACCGATCTGGGGGATACATATACGCTTCGGGATTCTCTGGATGTGGCAATTTACTGGTACCAGAAAGCCATTGAGTCCGACCCCGATTACGCTGTACCTTATTACAATCTGGCACTGGTCTGTGCAGAGGCTGGGCGTGAGGAGGATGCAGAGGCGGCGTTGGATGGGTACAGGCAAATCGCGAGAGATGCGAATGCTGTGCGGGCGTTGGAAGTGTTGATTCGGGATAGAAGGGAGAGGCCAGGAGGATAGAGAAGGCGTCAGGAAGGAGGATGCTATGAAGGTCTTGAGATGGATTCTATGTGCGATAGGGATTATGGTGGTGGGGGAGGTTTGTGCTATGGATCAGGTGGTGGTGAAGTTGCAGTATCCCGAAGGGCGAATCGCGCGCTATAAAAACAAGTATCGCCTGGACTATTTTAGCGATAAGGCCGAGATGATTTTGAGAGAAGGCTCGTTTACTATGCAGGGGTATGGGGAATGGCGGAGCCGAGAAATGGTGGTTGAAGGGGGCGATAGCGTGAAAGTGACTGCCAGCGTAGATAAGGCCGGGAGCCAGGCCATATTGACTGGTGAGCGGTTGACTTATGAGCAATTTCCCTATACTCTGGATTTGTTGAACGCCCTTTCGTTTGCCTGGAGGATTGCACCCGGGGGAGAGGTGGGTGCGTTTGGGCCCGATTTTCCAGCTTTTAAGGCCAAACGCAAGGATATGATTACGGACTTGCGGCAAGTCTGGATGCCCGGTCTCGCGCCCGTGCTGCCCGATCAGGCGGTGTCGGTCGGGGATACCTGGGAGGGCGAGCAGCGCATTGAGGTGCCGTTTTATGATTTCGATGCCGGGTTAGAGCCGTCACTTGTGCAGTTTACCAGTGCGTATAAGCTGAAAAAAATTAAAAAGCAAAAAGGGCATCGGGTGGTGGAGATTGAGGAGGAGCGCGAGGTACATTACCGAATCTGGTTTCACATTGAGGTGTTGTCGCTGGTGATTGACGGCAAGGGATCGGGGAGTGCGGAATGGGAGATTGATATCGACCGCGGGCTTGTGCTTTCCCACAATATGAAGATCGGTCTGGGATTGCCTCAGGTGCGTATGGCAGGCGATCCAAAGCCTATTGATGATATCAAAGCAGAGATTGAATTGGTTTTTAGCCGGAAACTGGATAAGCTGGAGAAAGAATAATGAGTCTGGCTTTTGATACATCTGCTGCGATTCAGTCTGCCGGCCGGGGCGTGACCGCCCGCGCCGTGTTGCTGGGCCTGGTGCTGGTCTGTGCAGAGGTCGCAGTGATTACATTTTCCGAACCGGTGGCGCGGTCGTCTTCTATGAACGTGAGTCACTTCCCGGTGGGTTTTTTTATGTGGTTTGTGGTTGTGGTTTTGGGCTTGAACCCGCTTTTGAAATGGATTTATCCGGGGTATATGCTCTCGCGTTCAGAGCTTTTGACTGTTGCCGCAATGGGATTGATTGGGGCGCATATCCCCGGTAGCGGTCTTTTGGGATTTTTTCTGGGGGTGCTGGCTGCGCCTTATTATTTTGCCTCGCCAGAGAATCAATGGGAAGCCCTGTTGCATCCGACTATTCCTTCGTGGTTGGCGCCTTCGAATGAGCTCGACGCCATGCAGTGGTTTTTTGAGGGGTTGCCCTCAGGCTCAGTGCCCTGGTCGGCCTGGATTATGCCGTTATTCTGGTGGATGTGTTTGATTGGGGTGCTGACGTTTGTGTTGCTGTGTATGGCGGTGATGCTGAGAAAGCAGTGGGTGGAAAACGAGCGTCTGGTTTATCCCCTGATTTCACCGGTGTCCGATCTGATTGAAGATGACGGCGTTGGGGGAATATTGTCTGGTCTGATGCGGAATAAGCTGTTCTGGATTGGGTTTGTTTTGGGTTTTGGACTTTTGGCATGGAATTTTGTGTGGTATTTCTGGGATGCCTGGCCCCGTATCAACTTTTTTGGGCGCAAAGATCTGGTATTTATCGACGGGTTCCCCGCGATGACCAACCGGGTCAATTTGTACATTATCGGGTTTGGTTATTTTGCCAATCTGGATGTGTTGTTTAGCCTCTGGTTTTTTTATCTGGTTTATTGGGCACAGAACGGGATTTTCAACCGCATTGGTCTGGATTTAGGTCCGGGTACGGGTGCGGCGAGTGCATGGGAAAATCTGGGGGCATTGTTCGCGCTGGTCTGGTGGGCATTGTGGACGGCGCGGCATCATCTGCGGGATGTGGTGAGAAAAGCGATCAATACGAAGTACGGAGTGGATGATTCGGGTGAAATGGTGTCTTATCGCACAGCCGTAGTGGGGGTGATTCTGGGGTCGGGATTTTGTTTGCTATGGCTGTGTATGGCAGGAATTGAGTGGTACATCGGCGTTCTGTTTTTGCTCGCGCTCTACGGGGTGTGTTTGGGGTTGGCAAAGGTGGTGTGTGAGAGTGGTTTGCTCTATCTGGCATGGGGGGTGAGTCCGCAGACATTGGTGACCAATGTTTTGGGGTCGGCATCTATGGCGGGGGGTACGATTACGACGCTGGCATTTACAGAGGGGCTGTTTTTTCACGGGAAGGGTATGTTTATGTCGTCTCTGGCCAATAGTGCGAAGATGGGTGATCTGGCCGGTACCGATCAGAGGCGGCTGGGCAAGAGTATGGGACTGGCGCTGTTGGTGGGTATTCCTCTGTGTATTTATTTGAGCCTGGGATGGGGCTATGAACAGGGCGCGTATAATTTTGGGGGGTTTCCCTTTCGCTATGGCCGCGATAGCGTGTTTACGCGGGCTGTGAGCATGATGCAAAGCCCTCAGGGGCCAGCGTCTTCTCGTCTGATGTTTTTTGGGGTTGGTGTGGTGGGCATGACGCTGTTGACGGTGTTGAGATACCGCTTGCCCTGGTGGCCGTTGCATCCGATTGGATTTGCAGTGGGTGGAAGTGGTCGCGCTACGAAAGCGACGTGGTCTATTTTTATTGCCTGGGCGTGTAAGTTTTTGATTGTGAAAATTGGTGGTGTGACGCTTTATCGGCGGTATCGCCCATTGTTTACGGGATTGCTTTCGGGGTATTCGCTGGGGGTCGGCGTGTCGTTTGCGGTGGATGTGTTGTGGTTTATGGGGCGGGGACACTGGATTCATTTGTATTGAGGAGGTTGGTGATTTTGAAAAGATTTGGTTTTTGGCTAATGGTGTGGATGCTATTTGTCTCAAAGGTTGAGCCATCACAGGTGGACTCGGTGCTGGTCGATATTATCAAGGGCAATTATTACGGGGCAATGGTGCGGTGCGAGGATGTGATCGCAGCCGATCAGACAGCGGCAGATGCGTACCGATTTTTGGGATGGCTTCAAATTGTGACGCGGCAGGGCGATTTGCAAGAGGCTGGGGAGAATTTGCGGCGGGCCATTCATCTGAAAATAGTGGATGCAGGAGCGCACAACGATCTCGGGGTGGTGTATTTTTTTCAGCGCAATTACAGCCCTGCGATTGAAGAATTTAGACAGGCGATCGCGCTAAAACCCGATGCGACAATGTTTTATCGAAATCTGGGATTTGTGGCCGAATTGGCGGGGGCGTATTCCGATGCGGAAGAGGCGTTTCAGGCTGTTTTGGAGCGAGACCCGACGGACGATCTGGCGGTTTACGGATATGGTCTTGCGCTGGTCAGGCAAGCGCGTCACGACGAGGCGCTGGAGGCATTTCAAAAGGCCGTCCACATGTTTTCGGATCGCAAAGAGGCGCATTTAGAGATCGGACAACTCATGATGATGCACGGCAAGTATGCGTCTGCTATATCTGCGTACAAACGGGCGACAAAAATTGATTTTGAAGATCCCAAAGGTCATTATGGATTGGCACAGGCTTATCAGATATCGGGCGATTCACTATCGGCGCGGCACGCGTGGGAGACGTTTAAGTTTTTTGACGAGCGCCATCGGCACGCGGTTCGAGATCAGTATGTGTTGCCTGCGCGCTTTGATAAGGTAGCCGATTTGCTGGATTTCGGAGACAGGTTTGTGAGGCTGGGGCATCACGATAAGGCAATAGAGGTTTATCAGCAAGCGGTCGCTCTGGTTGAAGATCCAGATTTGCCGTGGCGGTTTAGTCCGGAGGTCCCCGTGGTGTATCTGGCTCTGGGACAGTCCTATCAGGCGTTGGGAGATGTAGAGCGAGCGCGGCGGTCTTATGATGCGGCTTTTGCGCTGGGTGAAGGAGGCATGGTATCTGACGAGGCTTTGAGACACAGGACAGATATGTTTTTGTGTGCCGATGGGTTGTCGCGCGATGTGGTGGAGGGATACGAACGGATTGTGGCTATGGATCCTATTGCCTATGCCGCGTTCTATATTTACGATCAGATTAGCCAGGCACAGGCGAAGACGGGACATTTGAATAAGTGTATCTCGACCTATGAGACGAGGGCAGATCAGGTTGCGTATTCTGCGGGATTGTTGGTGCGATTGGGTGTGGCACATGCGGTGGCGGGAGATATGGACGCGGCAAGGGCGTTGTACGATCAGGTGATTGGGGGGGCGGAAGATCCGCGCGAGTTGTATCTCCAGTTGTCGGTTCTCTACGGTCGGGTAGGGCGGAAAGCAGAGGCAGAGGCAATGGCGGCAAAAGCATCCGCAAATATACGCAGATAGACACAGATGGGTGCGCCTATACTTTCGCAATTGGATGGGAGTATTAGTGATTAGAATTATCGGCATTCTTTTTTTGCTTTTAGGTTCGAGTTCTGTTGCTGCAGAGCAATTTGTGGAGGTTGCAGAAGCGTCTGGTATATCGTTTGTGCATCGGACTGGCGCGCGGGGAAATTGGCATTATTTGGAGACTATGGGGTCGGGCTGTGCGGTATTTGATGCGGATGGGGACGGCGATCTGGATCTGTATTTTGTCAATGGAGAACACGGGCAGACGGGTGGCGAGAACGCGCTTTACCGAAACGATGGCGTGTTTCGTTTTTCTGCTGTGCCGGGTGCGCCTGGTGTTGGGTATGGGATGGGGTGTACGATCGGGGATTATGACAATGATGGCGATCTCGATCTTTATACGACGGGTTACGATGCCAATGTGCTGTATCAGAACGATGGGCGTGGTGGTTTTGCTGAAAAGAAGGCGGGTGTGGATGGCGGTGGGTGGTCTGCTGGTGCCACCTTTTTTGACGCGGATGGGGATGGCGATCTGGATCTGTATGTGGTGCGCTATTTGACGTATGATGTGAAAACCGAGCCTAATTGCGAGCGGGTGGGTGTTCGCACGTATTGCGATCCGGGCTATTTTGAGGGGGCGCCGGATTTGCTTTATCATAATGAGGGGAATGGACTATTTACAGATGTGTCTTTTGAGGCGGGTGTGGCAGATTCTTCGGGCAAAGGGCTTGGGGTGGTGAGTCTGGATTACGATGGGGATGGGGATACCGATCTCTATGTGGCGAATGATACGACGCCGAATTTTTTGTACCGCAATGTGGGGGGACGGTTTGAGGAGGTGGGTATAGAGGCGGGTGTGGCGTTTAATGCGCAGGGTCGGACGCAGGCGGGGATGGGGGTTGATGTGGGGGATGTAGATGGGGACGGACGATCAGATATTTTTGTGACGAATTTTTCCTACGAGACCAATGCAATTTATCAGCGTGCGGGGGGCGGATTTTTTATGGAGGGAAGTGTGTCAACCGGAATTGCCGGTGTGTCTTTGCTGCCTCTGGGATTTGGCACTCATTTTTTTGATTATGACAATGATGGTGATCTGGATCTGTTTGTGGCAAATGGGCATATTTTCCCAAATGTACAGGCGTTTTCCAGGGCTGAGTCCTATTTACAGGCGGATCAAATATTTCGCAATGTGGATGGGCGATTTGAGGTGGTCAATGCGGGCGTTGAGATGCCAGGGGTGAGTCGCGGGTCGGCGATTGGCGATCTGGATGAGGATGGCGATCTGGATCTGGTGGTACTGCATTCAGGACAGCGTGCGCGGGTGTTTCGCAATGAATTTGAGAACTCGGGACGCTGGATCATTGTAAAACTGGTGGGGGGTATGCAGGAGACGAGGCAGGGGTTTTCAAATAGGGATGGGATTGGTACAGTGGTGCATGTGAGCGCGGGGGGAAAGATTCAGGTGCGCGAGGTTCGGAGTCAGTCGAGCTATTTGTCGGCGAGCGATTTGCGGCTGCATTTTGGGCTGGGCAATGCGCGTCGCGTGGATCGAATTGAGGTGCGCTGGGTGAGTGGGCGCGTGCAGGTGTTGGAAGATGTTGGGGTGGATCGCGTTGTGGTTGTGGAAGAGAATTGATGTATTTAGAAGGAGGCTACTATGGGTGATGTACAGAGAGATGCGCGGTTGCTGTGGGAACTGGATGTGGAAGGTGTTGGTGGACAGATGGTTGTGGCGGATGTGAATGGCGATGGAAAGCTGGAGTTTTTGTTGCGGCAGAGTCCGGGGCAGTTGAAGTCGGATCTCTACATCGAGCGGGGATGGAATACGGATGAGGAACGGCATTTGTTCTGCATTACGGCGATTGACCAGGAGGGCAATCAGCTGTGGCAGGTGGGCGAGCCGCATCGAGGGGCAGATCCGTACTGCTCGCATGGAGGCAATGATTTTCTTACCGCTGATGTGGATGGCGATGGGAAGGTGGAGGTGATTTCGATTGTGTGGGATGTGTTGACGGTTTTTGACGGGGAAACGGGCGAGGTGCAGGCAAAGAAGAAGTTGCCAGCAGATAATTTTTCCCAGGTGAAGGCCGGGAATTTGAGGGGCGATCCGACGCGGCAGCAACTCGTAGTGAAGGTCAATGATGGTGCTTATCCGCCTTATGAATACGGCAATCCGACTTATGTTCTGGATAGCGATTTGTCGGAATTGTGGATGACGCCGCATTATCACGGGGCGGGGCATGCGCCAGTGTTGATCGATGTGGATGGCGATGGGTGTGACGAGATGTTGATCGGTTATAATCTGGTGGATAGCGATGGGGCTTTGTTGTGGTCGATTCCGGTGGAAAATGCCACGAAAGAGCATGCGGACAATATCAATCCGGTGGATCTCAATGGGGATGGCGAGATTGAGATTGCGTATTCGGGTAGCAGGGATTTTTTTGTGGCGAATACGCAGGGCGAGGTGATCTGGAGACGCCCGCACGAGCATTCGCAGAATACGACGGTGGGACGTTTTCGCAGTGATATAGATGGACAGACGATGATTTTGAATGAAAAGTGGATTGGGATGACGTGTTATACGCCCGATGGACAGGCACTGTGGCAAAAAGCCGGTGTGGGATACGCCCAACATGCTGTGCGCGGCTGGCGGGATGACGGACTGGATCTGGTGATTTATACCCCGGCTTTAAAGAAGCAACAAGAAGATGTGCCTTATGATAGCGAACCGGAAGATACACATCTTTATTGGCCGTTTCTGATGGATGGAGACGGCAACCGGGTGATGGAATTTCCCTTTCGAGAGGATTTCAAACAGACCAGACAGCGCATTCGGGGATTTCGGGCTTATGATTATGGGATCGGATATGGCGCGATGGTGTTGGACATAGATGGGGATGGAAGAGATGAAGTATTGATTTACGACCGGCGGAAGATTCTGGTATATGGCGCGCCAGCATAGCATCAATTGCGCAGGAGGTGTGCTATGAGGCATCAGTGGATATTGTATCTTCTGTTTTTTCCTCTGCTTCATTGTGCTGGCCCCGATCTTCTGGATTCTGATTATTCAACTGTTGAAGGCCGCATTGCGTTTGTGGGACCGGGAGATTTCAGGACATTCCAAATTTTTGTGATACGTCCCGATGGCAAAGGGTTGATGAGGCTTACGAGCGAGGCGGGGGGCTGTACCAATCCCTCCTGGTCTCCGAATGCGCGACGCATTGCATTTGCGTCAAACCGGGATGCACAGGGAAATTTCGCTATTTATATTTTTAACCTGGAGGATAGGGACATACAGAAGGTGGTTGATTTGCCCGGTCCCGATCTCGGTCCAGTCTGGTCTCCCGATGGTGGAAAGATCGCTTTTCAGGCGAGGCAGGATAATAGGGATAGATGGGATATCTATACGGTCAACCTCGATGGGACAGGATTGCAAAATCTTACAAATTCTCCCAGTAGTGATGAAGCACCGACCTGGTCACCTGATGGGCGCAGGATTGCCTTTCAATCGCGTCAAGGGCAAAATATCGATATTTTGATCATGGATGCAGATGGTGCTAACCGGATCAGGCTTACGGATTTTAATGGTGTTCAGAATATTCATCCGGCCTGGTCGCCTGATGGAACGCGCATTGCATTTGCGTCAAACCGGCATCAACCACCTGTGCGGGATCAGTTTCCGGAATGCGAGATTTATACTATGAATTCCGATGGGACTGTGGTGCGACGGTTGACCCGGGGTGCGAGTTCTACGGAGGCTTTTTTTTCTCCTACCTGGTCGCCCGACGGTCAAAGAATTGCTTTTGAAGTGCGGCGAACTCTTGAGAGACAGGGTGGCTTGGAACACAGGTTGATGATGATGGATGCCGATGGTACAGATTTGCATGAAGTTTCTGTGGATATGGAAGTTGCTGCGCCCCGCTGGTCGCCGAGGCAAACCGAGTAGAAGGGAAGTGAAGGATAGTGTTGAAATCGCGGTACAGGGGTTTTAGAAACGTTTATCTGTGTGCTCTTTTTGTTATACTGCCCATTGTCGCTTTGGCTCAGGAACAGGACTCCTTGAGGGTCTTAGAGAGAATGGTGCAGGCATCTCCTGGGGACCGCGAAGCCTGGGTGCGGTTGGGGTATGCCTATTTGGATGCGGGGGATTTAGACCGGGCAGATAAGGCGTTCCGAAAAGGCATCCAGGGTACAACGGCATCCAGGGCGTTCAACGGCCTGGGACTGGTCTATACGAGACGCCCCAAACAGCCGGAGAAGGCACTGTTTTATTTTCGCCGCGCATTGGGAGCCGATCCCACATTTTTTGAAGTTCGGATGAACATCGCCCGGTTGTACCTCAAGATGGGTAATTTCGATGCTGGAAAGGCATTAGAAGAGGTCATCCAGGCCGATTCTACATACGCACCAGCCTATTTGGCGTTGGGAAATTGGTATGCAGACTGGTTTGAGGGATGGGACGCCAACAGCGACGAACAGCAGCGGAGAATCGAGCTTTTTAAACGCTATATTTTGCTCCGTCCCGAGGATCCGGAAGGTCCCTATAGGCTGGCGTTGACTTATATTGAGCAGCAACTCTATGGACAAGCTCTGGATGTGGCTGTACCCGCGATGGAATTACATCCAGATGAGGCGCGTCTTCTGCCATTGGCTGCCCAGGCGTATGCAGCTCAGGGGGAAGCGGATCAGGCACTGGGCCTGTTTCGGATCTTTTTTTGGATGCTTCCAGATAGCAATCAGGCGTTGTATGAGGACCTGTCACTGGTGGCGTTTCCAGAGGAGTTGGCGGCCTACAGGTCTTTGTCTGAGTGGGAACGAGAGGTGTTTTTAGATCAATTCTGGCTCAAGCGGGATCCAACGCTCATTTCAACGGGAAGAGCACGGCGAGTGGAACACTATAGGAGGGTGTGGTATGCGCGTACGTATTTTGCCAGCAAGGTACAGCCCTGGGATAAGCGCGGAGAGGTTTATATCCGATATGGCGCGCCGAACTACAGGTCCCGGTCTGGTCGGACCAACCCACCTCCCAGTGTAGCGGTACAGGCTATTAAAGAGCGAAATGCTTTTACCATTTACAAAGAATCTGACGCCCTGCCCATACCAGGGGAAATTGCACACGGCAGAGCGTTGATAGAGCCGGTTTTCCCTCTGGATCGGTCAGCGCGTGAAAGGGTAGATGATGTTTACGTTGCGGAGGAACCGACAGTACATTGGGAATCGTGGGTTTATACGCAGGTAGGTGGTGGCATTGAGTTTGTGTTTACGGATCAGATGTTGAACGGACAATGGGCATTCGCGCCACCTCCCCTTTCTGCAAATCTTCCGATTGATTTAATGACCCGGTTGGCAGAATTGAATCCAGCCAATGTCCTGCAGGTCGTATCTTCGGCAATGCCAGAACGCTACACCCTGCCTCCAGGGGTAGAACCGCTGGCGTTTTATTACGACCTGGCGACTTTTCGCGGCGAGGCAGAAAATACCGAGGTGGAGGTTTATTACGGCATTGCACCCGAACAGATGGCCGTCCAGCAGGTTGGGCAACTGTCGCAAATCCAGGTGGAACGAACAGTCGTGTTTACCGATAGTACTGGCGAAGTCGCACACCGAAATGTAGAGGTGCTTCCATTCGCCTGGGCGGCATCATCGTCCCTTAAACAAGGCACCTTCTTGCCTGATGTCGCCACGCTGGAAGTGCCATCGGGAACCTATCGCATGGCCGTGCAGTTGATCGATCAAGTCTCTGGCAAGTGGGGTATCTACCAACAGGTAGTGACGGTGCCAGCTTATAGGGATTCTCTGGGCATCAGCGATCTGGAACTGGCATGGTCTATTTCGGAGACACCGCAGGGAAAGAAGTTTCAGAAGGGAAACGTGTGGGTGATTCCGATGCCGAGCCGAAGCTACCGGGACGATCAGGGAGTCTATGTGTACTATGAGATCTACAACTTACAGAAGGATCGGTTCGGACAGACGAAGTATCGCGTCAGCTATGCTATCCGTCAGGATTTACGCACGCGATTGGGGGTGTTTGGCGCAGTATTTTCAGGATTTCGCAGACTGCTCTCGGCCGGGGAACCGGAGGTGGTGGTGAGCTATGACCGGACTGGGAACGAGGCTTTTGAGCGGATCTATTTCGAGCTCGAGACAGAGAAGTTGGATATGGGAGTCCACCAGATTGAAGTGAGAGTGACAGATCTGAATGGTGGAGGTACTGTCTCCAAGAGTGCCGTATTTGTTTTGGGAAAGGGAGAGTAAGATGGAACGGACGCTCTTTCACAGGAGGTGTATTATGATGAATCGATGGGTCCTGTATCTGCTGTTTCTTTGTTTGTGTCCAATTCCCATTCAAGGGCAAGATACAGCAGAAGAGGCGATTGCGAGATTGAGATCTCTGCGAATGGCACGGAATCATAAAGATGGATATGTCGAGGGGAAAAAGCTGGTCGAACGGTTTCCGGATAATTTACATCTGCGCGCATGGTTTATCCATCACATGGCGGCGGAGAACAAAGAGGAAGCAGTTGCTGCCGCTGAAGAGATGGTCGCGTCTCCTGAAAATAGTGCGTGGGGTTGGGTCGCGCTTGCGAGCGCACTTGATCGACTTGGTAAAGAGCGCAGGGATGAGGCTCTTTTAGCCAGTGAAAAAGCCATGGAGATGTTGCCCGACCATGCGGATGTCATCAATATAAGAGCAGATGTGCTGTATGGAAGTAATAAAGAGGATGCGATTACTTTTGTAGATGAGTATAAAACGCGGGTCGAGAATCCCGCCAGACTTCTGGTTGTTAAGGGGAATGCTCTGTACTATACTTCTGAGAGGGGAAAAAACACTGAAAGGTTTGAAGCTTGTTTGAAGGCGTTTGCAGAAGCGCGCAAAGCCGATCCCGGCAATGCAAATGCCTATTTTCGACCGGCTTATTATCTGTCTGTGATGCGTCGTTATGATGAAGCCTATCCACTATACCAGAAAGCGGCGCAACTGGCACCCACAGATGCAAGGGTGCATCTGCGGTTCTGGCGGGTGGTTGAGCGACTGAAAAATAAGTCTGAAGCAGAGAAAATCGCAGAGATCGAGGCTGACGCCGATGCGTTTGTGAATGCGCGAGGAGAAGATGTGGTTTCTTTGAAGACATTGCACGATTTTTATTTCCGACTGGAAGATGTGGAAAAGGCAAAGATGTTTGGGGATCGCATCCTCAGTTCCTATGGTGAAAGTGAGGAGGCGGAGTGGGTGCTGGTGCGACGCTATCGTGAGATAGGGGATGCTGCTGGTGAAGAGGGTTTCCAGGATCCCGAGCAAGAGAAGGCGTATCGGGACCTGTTGCGGGCGTTTATCGCGCGGCCTCGGCACCACAATGAGGGGCTGTTGGGAGATGCGTATCTGAACCTTTTCTTTTTCATTGGAGGAGATTCTACAGTATCGGCGGAAGAAACTCTGGATGTGGTGCAGGGTATGGTAAAATATGAGAACCTCAACCCGCATCTCACATTTCCAAGAGGTGCGATGAGGCTGGCGGAACGCACGTCGTATTATCGCGAGGCTGAGCAGATTGCTCGGGATGGTGTTGCGGCGGGACGGGAAAAACTAAAAAGCCAGAGGAATTACTTCGATTCAGAGGAAGAGTATCAACAGGCCATAAATGGGATGACCGGTTTGATGGCCGATGCCCTCGGCTGGGTATTTTTTCAGGAAGGGCGTTTGGAAGATGCCGAGCGAGAATTGATGCGCGCTTATGAACTGGATCCCAAAGAGGAGGGCACGCTTTACCATTTGGGTCAGGTGTACGAGGCGATGGACAACCCAGATCAGGCCGAGGTATTTTACAAAATGGGTATAGCCATCCCATCGTCGGGTAAAAATCCCAATGATCAGGCTCTAAAGTCACTTTATTTGAAGCGACACGGGAGTTTGGATGGGTACGAAAGTTATTTAAAGCCTTTAATAGCATCAGATCGAGAAACGAGAAAACAGGAGGTCCTGTCTGCCCGGATTGAGGCTCCAGAACCCGCTCTTGCGTTCAATTTGAAGACATTACAGGGTAAGCAAGTATCACTAACTTCTCTGAAGGGTAAGATCGTGGCGATCAATTTCTGGGGGATATGGTGTAGCTGGTGTGTGAAAGAGATGCCGGAGTTTCAGAATTTGTACGAGCATTACAAGGATGACCCGGATGTGGCAATTTTGACGATTAATAATGATCGCAATCCCGATTCGATACCCCCGTGGATGGAGGAAAAGGGTTATACTTTTCCGGTTTTGCTCGATGACGGATATGTGAATAAGGCGGGGATTCAGGGCTTTCCCACAACCTGGTTTCTCAATCGAGAGGGTCAGATTGCATTTCTGAAGCGGGGATGGACAAAAGAATTGGAGGAGGAATTTGGCTGGCGAATTGAGGCGTTGAGGGGCGTTGAGGTGAAATAAATGGGGCAGGTGCGAGACGGTCGGTTTAAGGTTCGTGCGGTGGTACTGGGATCGTTTTTTGTGGTGCTGGTGAGCGTTTGGGCTACCTATTCTGAGTTTATTGTGCGGGCCTCCCGGTTGAACATGAGCAATTTTGCGCTGGCCCTATTTGTGCCCTTTGTACTGTGTGCTCTGATTGTGAATCCGGTGCTCAAAGCGCGGAAACCCGGGTGGGCGTTCGGGCGTTCGGATTTGCTGGTGGCGTTGACGATGGGGTTGGCCAGCGCGGTGATTCCGGCGGGGGACGGCCTGCCGGGGTGTTTGGCGGGGATTCTTGCAGCACCATGTTATTTTGCCACGCCGGACAGTGGGTTGGCACCC
>JAPOXY010000242.1 GCA_026706845.1 Gemmatimonadota bacterium | reverse complement strand
TTGACGAAGGCGAATTCGTCGCCGTAATGGGACCATCGGGATGCGGCAAATCCACGCTCTTGAACGTACTCGGCCTGCTGGACAATCCCAGCGGCGGGGAATACTTTCTGAATGATGAAGAAGTATCCAAACACACCGAACGACAAAGAGCCAACACCCGCAAATCAAACATCGGCTTTGTATTTCAAAGTTTCAACCTCATCGACGAACTGACCGTCGCCGAAAACGTGGAACTGCCCCTGTTGTATCTGGGCTTACCGGCCAGCGAGCGCAAACAGCGCCTGGACGAATCCCTCGAGTACATGGGCATCAAACACCGCGAAAAGCATTTCCCGCAGCAATTGTCCGGCGGTCAGCAGCAGCGCGTAGCCGTAGCCAGAGCCGTCATAGCAAACCCCAACATCATCCTTGCAGACGAGCCAACGGGTAATCTGGACTCGGCAAACGGCAACGAGGTCATGGATCTGTTGACCGAACTAAACAAAAACGGCACCACAATCGTCATGGTGACGCACAACTCACACGACGCGGGATACGCGCATCGCGTCATTCATTTATTCGACGGTCATGTCGTCACGGAGAACATCAGGGGATAGCGCGAGTCCAAAACCATGGTACACAGAAAGACCGATAGGCCAGGCGCCGTCGGTCTTTTATAGCGGTCGGATTAGTGATCAATCTACACCTTTAGCATATGGTCCCTCCGGGAGAATCACCATGCCCAAAATCTCGATCAAATTGCCACCTTTAGACGCCGAAGACACCGTGGAAGTAACCGTAGTGGTAAACGGCAAAAGCAGAAAATACGATTACCGCATGGAACTCTTCGCCTGGGAGGAACACGTCGAACCCCACGAACAGAGAGTAACGAGTTTGAAACGGATTGTGGAAAACTACGACCAGGACTGGTCGCTCGTAGAAATTGGCGAACCATCCGAACACGAGGTCTCTATCCTGTTCGAACGCCGCGCATAAGCCAGAAAGGAGATGGACATGATCGAACTAAAAAACATCGAAAAATACTACGAAAGCGGCATCGTAAAAACATTCGTACTGCGACGAATTGATCTACAAATCCGCGAAGGGGAATTTGTATCCATCATGGGACCATCCGGTGCTGGCAAATCAACCCTATTGCACATCCTGGGCATGTTGGACACCGCCTCGAATGGAGAGTACCATTTTTACAACCGCGCAGTGCACAAACTGGACGAACGCGCATTGACCGAACTGCACCGCGACCACATCGGCTTTGTATTCCAAAGCTACCATCTAATCGACGAACTAACCGTCGGCGAAAACCTGGAAACCCCCCTCCTGTATCAAAAAGTAAAAGGCGCCGAACGCAAAGGGCGAATTGCCGAAATGCTGGACCGCTTCAACATCGTGGCAAAAAAGCGACTATTCCCCAACCAGTTATCCGGCGGACAACAACAACTGGTAGGCATAGCCCGGGCATTGATCACACAACCAAAACTAATACTGGCCGACGAACCAACCGGCAACTTAAACTCGGCAGAAGGCGAGCGGATCATGACCCTGTTCAAACACCTGAATGCCGAAGGCGTAACCATTGTCCAGTGCACGCACTCAGAGAAAAACGCCGCTTACGGAGACCGCATCGTACATCTATCGGACGGATGGTTAGACCGGGACGAGCAGTTGTAATCCCTCCAATTAAATTCATCACCCGAACATTTTTAGAGAAAGATGGTGCCAAAATGAAGGAACACGTCGATCCAACACTCGCGAACGAATTGGCCGAAGGCAGTCCCGAAAAAAAAATAAATGCCCTGTTCGCCTACATGGAAGCGAGGGGCCAGTCCTACTACGACGAAGTCGTAACGCAACTCGAACACGCGCTCCAGTGCGCCAATCTGGCCCAGCTCGCCAATGGAGACGCGATTCAGATAACTGCCGCACTATTGCACGATATCGGCCATTTTCTGATGGACGAACACGCAGAAAACGCAGATTTCCACACCCAGGACTTTCTCCACGAAGAAGTGGGCGCCGCGTACATAGCGCCCTTTTTTATCGAGGCGGTGACCGAACCGGTGAAACTTCACGTTCCGGCCAAGCGATACATCTGCACCACGGATTCGACCTACTACAACACCCTTTCCGAAGCCTCTAAGCATAGTTTCCAACTGCAAGGAGGCCTCATGTCAGATCGGGAAAGGACCGAGTTCGAAAGCAATCCTTACTACCAGAATGCCGTGCACCTCAGGAAATGGGATGATCTGGCCAAGGTGAAGAACCTGGAAACCCCAAGGCTCGAAACGTACAGGGACGCAGTGGCGCATTGTCTGAAGTAACTGGTTGCCCGACCAATGTCAGAGAAAAACGCCGCTTACGGAGACCGCATCGTACATCTATCGGACGGATGGTTAGACCGGGATGAACAGCTATAGCCCCGTTTTGTAAAAAAAATCATGTTCCAAAACTATCTGAAAATCGCCCTGCGAAATTTGATGCGCCACAAAGGATACTCGCTGATCAATGTACTGGGATTATCAGTAGGCGTAGCCTGTTGTGTCCTCATCGGATTATTCATTCACGATGAATTTCGCGTAGATCGGTTTCACAAAAAAAGCGATCGAATCTACAAATTGCTCCGCGAGATGCGCAACGATGACGGCACCCGCGACATGGGTTTTGGCACATCGGGAGCAGCGGGACCCGCGCTAAAAAAAGACTATTCAGAAATCGAAACAGTCGTGCGATATATGCCGGACTATGTCTGGACCACGTATAAAGACCGCAAATTCAATCAGCGATTCTGTTTGACGGACCCCGATTTCCTGAATGTCTTCGATTTTGA
The DNA here is from genome assembly GCA_026706845.1 of Gemmatimonadota bacterium. NCBI lineage: Bacteria > Pseudomonadati > Gemmatimonadota > Gemmatimonadota bacterium. The sequence goes on along the minus strand of JAPOXY010000242.1, from coordinate 21,188 downwards.
ACTGGTGAAAGGAGATCGCGCGACAGTACTCAAAGAACCGCTTTCCATCCTGGTAACAGAGACAACCGCACAACGATTTTTTGGGAAAGACGATCCAATAGGAAAAGTGCTTACCGTCGATGATCGGTATATGGGTGGGGTATATACGATTACCGGGGTACTAAAAAACGCGCCTCGACAATCAACCATGCAATTTGACATCGTATGTGCAACCGTGAACACCTATTGGACGCGGAACGTATTTGAAACGTGGGCCGTGGATTCAACCTGGCGACCAGCAAACAATTACATCTTATTGCGAGAAGGCGCAGATGCGAAAGCACTCGAAGCAAAATTGCCTGAATTCATGGCGCGATACATGGGCGATGAAATCGTCAAAAAGAGCACCTATTTTTTGCAACCCTTAGAGCGAATCTATCTGTATTCCAAAGTGGATTACGGCATCTCATCTCATAGCGACATCACGTATGTGTACCTGTTTGCAATCATCGGACTTTTCATTTTATTGATTGCGTGCATCAACTTTATGAACCTATCAACAGCGCGCTCTGCGCGACGGGCACGCGAAGTCGGATTGCGAAAAGTAGTGGGAGCCTATCGCGCCCAATTGATCCGACAGTTCTTGGGAGAGACATTTTTGACCGCACTGTTGGCCGGGCTGTTGTCGCTAATCATTGTGAAAATTTCTCTTCCCCTCCTGAATAACTTTGCCCAAAAAACAATCGCGCTCGAAGGACAGACCCTGTGGTATGCAATTGCCGGACTATTTGTTTTAACCGTACTGGTAAGCCTGCTCTCCGGAGGATATCCCGCGCTATTTCTATCCGGTTTTCGGCCCGTAACAGTACTGAAAGGCACCCTTATTTCAGGAACCAGAAGCGGCCGACTGCGACAAGTTCTCGTGGTATTTCAATTTGCGATCTCGACATTTTTAATCGCGAGCACCTACATCGTATATCAGCAATTGAATTACGTGCAAAATAAGAACCTGGGATTTGATAAAGACCTCATAGTTCTAACCTGGCTATTTGCAACAGATCGACGCTTGACAGATAATTATTTGAATATTAAAAATGAATATCTGAAGCACCCAAACATCTTGAAAGCATCGGCATCGCATTCTTCGATGGGATATGGGGGACAATTGGACAGGGTATTTCCCGAAGGCAGGGGCGGTGAAGACTGGCGGATGCGCGTCCTGGGGGTGGATGAAGCTTTTTTAGACACCTATAATCTGGAACTCACAGCGGGTCGCAATTTTTCACTATCAGTGACAACCGATACATCTCAGGCATTTATCCTGAACGAAACCGCCGTGAAGCGATTGGGGTGGACAGAGCCGCTTGGAAAGGAATTTGGATGGGCTGCGTACAACCGGGAGAAAGGCGTCGTGATCGGCGTGGTAAAAGATTTTCACAACCGGTCGCTACACGAAATCATCCGCCCCGTGGCGATTGCGATGTGGCAACCCAAATTCAACGTACTAACACTAAAAATTCGCGGTCAGGATATTGACGAAACGCTTAAATATATCGGTGAAATATGGCGGAAATATATTCCCGAAAAGCCGTTTTATTACCGATTTTTAGACGAACACCTGGCGTATTATTATCTCGCCGAACAACGGATAGGAACACTTATAACCGTGTTTGCCGGGCTGGCGATTGTAATCGCGTGTCTGGGCCTGTTTGGCCTGGCGGCATTTACAGCAGAGCAACGCACCAAAGAAATTGGCATCCGCAAGACCCTGGGCGCATCCGTCCCCAATATCGTACGCTTGCTCTCGCGGGAAGTTGTCATCCTGGTCCTGCTCGCCAATCTAATCGCATTTCCGCTGGCCTATTGGGTCCTGAATGAATGGTTGGCGGGGTTTGCGTACCGCATAGATTTGGGTGCGCTGGTATTTGTGTTGAGCGGATTACTGACAATAGCAATCGCGATCATGACCGTGAGCACACAGGCGATTCGCGCAGCCTTGACCGATCCAGCCACAGCATTGCGGTATGAATAGCCCTCACACCCCACGCGACATAGACAACCCCTCTTGCTCCCGCCACAAATACAACACATGTCGCGACTTGCGCAAATGGCGTTCATACTCCTTGCTAAAATCCCGACGCTTGCCACTGGGCGTCCTGCCATTGGGTCGCGCATTGCACTTCCCGCGCGCCTGCGTAATGCTTCGGCTGCCATTTTGCACCGCAATCGTCATCACCCGATGCGTCTCATCCTCTGGCGTCGTAACCTGCATTGTCCAGATCGACGACCTCCCGGTCTTGCAATTATTCGCATAAGACCCCACGCAGTGATGCATCTTGCGTCCCTCGAGGGACAACTCTTTGACCGACAGCAACTCCGTAATCGTCCACCGCTCCTTTTCATTCCCATAATTATCCGTCGCCGTCCAATCCAGCTCATTGAGACCCGAAGGAGCCCACACCTTTGCGGGCAAGCGATTCTGCCTCGCCAACTGCCGGTGCCACATCTCGACCTGCCGAAGCAACTTGACCATACTGCGCCCCTTAATCGAAAAATTCGGCTGCTCGGGAGGCAACTGCACAACCTCGCCACCAACCGTCTCTTCTCGAGGCACGTATTTCTGATTGTGAATATAATCCACAATCGGTCCCACCTCATCGGGATCAAGCATTGGATTATTCACAAAAAAATGCACCACCTTATGCCAGAAATCCTCGCATTCAAAAGACGACCCCAACCGCGTACCATTCACCGCGCGCACCAGCGGCTCCTCCCCGCCAAGCCCCAGAATTTGACCCCGCCGAAACGCCTCGTAAATCGTGCAATCGTGCGGCGACTCCAAAAACAAATGCGCCATCTTCTTCGTCAGCGTCAGCGGAACATCTGCCTTGCGAATATTCCCACCCGTTCCCACATGCACAAACCATCCCTGCTGCTGCCGCGCCTCGTCTTCCTCACCGAGAAACCACGCAATATCCATAAACGCGGGCACATCGTACTTCGCGAGCAAATGTCGCGCAAGCGAACCAAACTGCTTGCGCCCATTGTGCGAATCTGGCCGCCACTCCCCTGGATCGCGCAACCACCGCTTGTGCCAGCGCGCCAGGGCGCCCAACCCCTCGATAAATGTATTGCCATCAGAAGGTCCCAGGCGCACAATCGCGGGCTTGACGTCAAAAAAATCGCCCCGTTTTTCCACGTGAAGCAACAACTGCAGCAGCGCGCGCCGCCCCTTGCGGTCTCTCCCCAGCCCATCAAAAGCCCGCTGGATCTTTTGCAAATGCGGGCGATTCAACTCCGCCTCCGACAGCTTGCCCTCATAAATCGCCTGAATCGTCTCTTGTGGCCGCCGCGTGTGATTTTTCATCCTCGCCAAAACCGCATCGCTCTTTAACCGCTCGGCCAAATCGCTCTCTTTCTTGCGTTGAGCAACACTCTTGTGCGTCCCCGTACTCAACCCGTGCGCAGTACACCACGCCGTATAATCCGCAACCGTCTTTAACCCCAACGCGCTGATATGGCGCACAAATTCCTGCTCGGCCAATTCCTCATCAATCGCCCGGTCTGCAACCTTGCGCTCCTGCCGCCGCTCCTGCCAACTCTTATTCAGCGCTCCATTAAAACCGTGATCGCGACACCACGCCTGATATTGCCCCACACTCGTCAACCCCAGCGACCGAATATGCGCCGTCAAATCCGCATTCGCCTTGCCAGCAGCCCCTCTGTGCCGCCTCTTTTTTCGCTTTGTTGCCATAACATTCTCCCGTGTCCTATCTCTATCTAATACTTATAAGGATGCACTTATCAGGCATACTCAGGCAAAAAAACCTCAATCAACGTCGGACCCTCAGCCTGCAACGCCTCTTCGAGCGCCTCACCAAACCCCTGTCCATCAGTCACGCGAACGCTCTGCACACCAAAACTCTGTGCAAACATCACAAAATCGGGATTCGCCAACTCCACGGCAATATTCCGCCCATCACATTCCCGATCTTGCGCCCGTTTAATCGCGTCATAAGTATTGTCATTGCACAAAACAACGGGCAATGACACCCCCTGCTGAACCGCGGTCGAAAGCTCTGTCGCCGTGTACATAAACCCACCATCACCACACAGCGACACCACCTGCTTATCTGGACACGCGACCTTGGCACCCACAGCCGCCGGCATGGAAAAACCCAGCGTCCCGTAAACCGTGGGCGACAAAAATGTGCGCGGCTGATAAACCGGAAAATGGCGACGTGCCTGATAGCTAATCATCGTCATATCGTTCACAACCACCGCATCCCGATCCAGAACATCCCGCAAAACCCCCAACAATTCGGGAAAAGGTTTCTCCTCCCACTGACCGGACGCCTGCGGCACAGAACCACGGACATCCCACGCGGACTTCACCCCATCCAGACGCGCGTACAATCCCCTCAAACCCTCGCCCGCATCGCCAATTAGCGCAACATCTGGCTCAAACGACCGCCCGATCACCTCCGGATCAATATCCAGATGAATGAGCTTCTCCGGTGTCCCCTTCCACATCTGCTCAAATCGAAAGCCAAGACGCGTACCCACAGCAATCACCACATCCGCCTCGTTCAAACACTTGTTCATCGCCTCACCGCGCACCAGCAAAGGGTGATCCGCCGGAATAGCCCCCTGCCCATTGGCGGTAACAGCCACCGGCAAGCCGAGTTTCTCTGCCAGCTTAATCACATCATCGCTCGCATCTTGCGTCCCCCCACCCGCGATCAACATCGGCTTACGCGCAGACTGAATCATCTCCGCCGCCGCATCGAGCGCAGCCTCCTCAGGCTTATGCGGCGGGCGGTGCGCGGGTTCGTCAATATTTACATCTGCTTCTTCCTTAAAAACATCCAGCGGAACCTCAAAAATATAGGGACGGGGACGCCCATACTTCATCGCCTCAAAACCCTCTGATAGCGCATCTGGTATCTCCTCCACACGCGACACGCGCTGCCCGCGTCCCGTCACCGAAAATAACGTCCCAAACTGGTCCCGCATATCGTGCAACACCCCCGCATCTGTGCCATTGGTTTCATCCGTAGGACCGCTGCATATCAGCAACACGGGCGACGACTCCGCGTGCGCTTCCCCAATCGGCGTCAACGCATTCACCGCCGCCGGACCCGTCGTCGTCAACGCCACACCCACGCGCCCAGAAGCCCGCGCATACCCATCAGCCATAAAACCCGCCCCCTGCTCGTGCCGCGTCGTCACATGCCGAATGCGCGGATGATCGTAAAGCGCATCGTAAAGCGCGAGCGTATGAACCCCCGGAATCCCAAACACCACATCCACCCCCCATGCATCCAATGTCTCAACCACAGCCTGACCGCCAGTCATCAGCATAATCTCATCCTTTCAATCGAATAATTAAAACTCACCCCGCCAATATACAACCAAAATCCCCCATCGTCAGACCAAATTTGCAAGGGGTATAACTGCATTGTTGTCAAATAACGTGTCAAATAAGGCGTCAAATAAGGACAAAATTTACTCCAATTTCTTGTTATTGAAACAAAAACCTATTATTATTTAATAACTTACAAATTTGTTACGCGTGTCAAACAACGTGTCAAACAACGTGTCAAATAAGACAAAAAAATGCTCATACATGGACATTGTCGTCAAGTGAAACGGGGCTTATCCTCAGAGCAGAATCTGTGTCTGGACAACCCAAATCGCAATCGCTATATTTCGCAAGCGTTTTACACTTTCTCTTGAGACGCGATTTCTGTCAGAGGAAGCGTGTATGATAAACACCATCATTATCGGCGGTGGACAGGCCGGCATAACACTGAGTTATTACTTGCAACAACGCGGGATTGAGCACCTCGTATTGGAACGCGACCGGGCGTTCTCAGCCTGGCACAACTGCTGGGACAGCTTTCAGTTAAACACAGCCAATTGGATGAACACATTGCCCGGCATGCAAAAACCATTTGCACCGCACAAAGCCTGGTACGACACTGCCACACGCGAAGAAGCTCTCGACTATTTCCAGGCATATCGCCAGATGGTCAATCCCCCGTTAAAAGAAGGCGTCACCGTCACGCAAGTCGTTCAAGGAGAAAACACCTGGAACGTCCATACAGACACCAAAACCTATCAAACGACCAACGTCGCCATCTGCACCGGACATGCAGCCCAGCCCTTTGTCCCAGACACTGCCAAAAAACTGCCACAAACAACCCCCCAGCTACACTCATCAACCTATCGAAACCCCGACCAGATCACAACGCCAAATGTCCTCATCGTCGGCAGCGGCAGCAGCGGCGTTCAAATCTGCCTGGACCTCGCACAATCGGATCAATTTGAAAACCTCTCATTTGCACTCAGCGGCAACGGCGTCGTCCCATGGTCTATACTGGGCATCCCCATCGGCATATTCTCGCGCATACTTCCAATCTTCGAAATCCAGCGGCAAACGCTGATCGGACGGCGTATTATGCACCAATGGCAGGGGGGAGACCCCGCCATGGCGCCATCGCCGCGCTGGCTTTCAAAACACCACGGCGTACAACAGGTCGGTCGCGTAATAGATGCCGACCACCGCAGAATCGTCTGCGCCGACAGCGAAATTATCAGCCTAAAAGACCTGACCGTCTTATGGTGTACCGGCTTTAGGCCCGACCACAAATTTATCCGCGTACATAAACCCGAATCCGCATTTGACAAAAACGGACCCATTCACAGACGCGGCGTCTGCATCCCCGGCCTGTTCTTCGTCGGCTTGAAATTTCAACACACCGTCGGATCACATCTCCTGCGCGGCGTGGGACGCGACGCGGAATACATCGCGCAGAAAATCGCAGAAAGGAACCGTCGCAATGCCTCGTGAACAAAACATCCGCTTGGGCCTGATCGGCTGCGGCGGCATCGTCCAAAAATCCCATCTTCAGGGCCTGCTCGCCATACCCGACCTCGTAAATATCTCGGCAATAGCCGATCCCATCCCCGAAAACAGAAACCGCGTTGGCACGGCAGCAGACATCGTTTCAGAACAGCGCTACGAAGACCACCGCCACATGCTTGCCCGCGCCGAACTCGACGCCGTCATCATCGCCACCCCCCATCACCTGCACGCCGAACACGTCATCGAAGCCGCGCAAGCGGGCGTCGCCATCATCTCGGAAAAACCCATGGCAACATCCCTCGAAGAAGCCGACCGCCTCCTCGACGCCGTAAAAAAACACAACGTCCCCTACGCCATCGTACACAACTTCCTCTACACACCCGGCACCGCAGAAGCACTCAGACTATTGCGCGAAGAAAACACAGGCATACCCCAAACGGGCCGCGCCCTATCCCTCGCTGGCAAAACAGAGGACCAGGCCGACCCCAACAGCGTCTGGCGCGCATCAAAAGCAGCCGGCGGCGGTTGTATCGGCGACACTGCGTACCACGAAATTTACCTCGTCGAAACCATGATCGGCTCACCCGTGCGCTACGTGGAAGCCCGCGTACAGACCAAATTCTTCGACTTCGACGTCGATGATGTCGCCTTCCTCCTCTTTGAACACGAAAACGGCGCAATCTCCACCGTCTCGACATCCTGGGGCATGCCTGCTGGCGACCAGAGTATATGCGAAGTCTATACCCGCACGCATGCCATCCGCATTGTCGGGCGCGGGCGCGAACTCCGCTACCTCGACAAGTCCAATCGCAGATGGCGATCCATTGACCTCGACCACGGCCTCAGCGCAGACGCCCTATCCCGCGCTGGACACGCCAACTATTTTGCCGCCACATTCAAAGCACTCGCAGAAGGCAAACCTCCCCCAGTCACCGCCGAACACGCCCGCCACAACCTCTCGATCATCCACGCCGCGCACCAGGCGACAACACAGCGCAAGGCTATCGATGTGACAGAACTATAAAAGGAATTTCAATGTCCAATCCCAACATCATCTACATCTACGGCGACGACCTGGGCCGCGGCATGCTCTCCTGCTACGGCCAAAAACACTTTCAAACCCCCAATATCGACCGCCTCTCCCGCGAAGGCTTGCAATTCACCCGCGCCTATGGCTGCATCTTTTGCGCCCCGGCGCGCGCCAGCCTCATGACCGGCTATCACGACGCACACGCGGGCCGATGGACCTACACCAGAGGCGGTCTCTACCGCCCCATGGCCGAAGGCACGATGACCTTTGAACACATTGCCGAACTCATCAATAATACCGGCCTTCAAGAACGCCCCGACGAAGTCTTTCTCGCACAAATCGCACAACGCGCTGGCTATGTCACGGGACAAATTGGCAAACTCGAATGGGGCTTTGCCACAACGCCAGAACGCATTCGTCGGCACGGCTGGGACTACCACTACGGCTACTACGACCATCAAATCTGCCACGGCTTCTATCCGCCATTCCTCTTTGAAAATGGCGACATTGTCGAAATACCCGGCAACACCCATCCCGACTGCGGCAACCACCCCGGTTCAGAATCCCCGGAAAACGCGGCCATCCGCCACGACATGACCGGGAAAGTCACCTACTCTCAGGACCTCTTCAACGACAAAATCGTCGATTTCCTCCGCAAAAATCGCCACAACCCCTTCTTCCTCTTCCACCCCTCGCAACTGCCCCACGGACCCATCTCCGTCCCCGAAATTCACCCGGGCGTAAAAGACGCGCCAGAACTCACCGGCTTTGAAAAAGAATACGCATCCATGATTCTTCGCCTCGACGACACCGTTGGCATCATCCTCGACGAACTCGACGCGCTCGGCATTGCCAACAACACCATCGTCTTCTTCAGCTCTGACAACGGCCACGAAATCTACGCCGAACAAAAAGGCCGCACCGTCAAAAGACAAAACCTCGACGGCATCCGCTATGACGACATCACCACCCGACACACAACAGAACAAAGCGGCGACATCTTCAACGGCAACGACGGCATGGCCGGCCTCAAATGGACGAGTTGGGAAGGCGGCACCCGCCTTCCCTACATCGCGCGCTGGCCCGGTCACATCTCCCCCGGCACAACCGATCACATGATCGCCAATTACGATTTTATGCCCACACTATCCGATCTCACAGGACAGGAAACACCCGACTGGAAAGACGGCGAATCCTTCTTGCCCACCCTTTTGGGCAAAGAGCAACGCCCCCACGCACCCGTCGTCTTTTCATCGCGTCTCGGTCCCGCCCTCACCACAGCCGACGGCTGGAAATTGCGCCACATCAACAAAACCAACGGCTTTCAACTCTACAACATCCTGGACGACTACCGGGAAGAAAACGACCTTGCTGCCGAATATCCCGACAAAGTCGATCAACTCGCACGCCAACTCCTCAGAGCCTGCGACGGCAACTTTGCCCACGGCAACCCCGATATGCATCTGGCGTACATCCATTTAGGGGAGGACACATGAACCACCTCACACCCAACGACATCGCCCAATTCGACGAAGAGGGATACCTCGTATTCGAAGGCCTCTTCGACCACGACCTCAACGAACGCATCAAAGCCGATGTCGATCAACTCATGATCGACCGCGAAAAAGGTGAACGCCCCATGCTCATGGCGTATCCAGAACTCGGCTTGCTCACATCTGAACCCGGTGTTGTAGATCGCGTGGCCGATCTGATGAAGGGCAAAAAATTTGTCCATCACCACATCCACGCCCGATGGCAACTGCCCGGAGAACGCGGGGTAGCGTGGCATCAGGATTATGCACAACTCCCGCAAACAAATCGCTCGCACCTCATGGTCCACGTATTCATGTACATGGACGGCCTGAACGGCGAAGTGGGCGACCTCCTCGTCATGCCCGGCACCCACAAAAAAGTCATGGCCAACGATGCCTATCGCCAATTTCAATTCGAAGACCTGCCCGGCTCGCGCACCATCGACAATTTGGCCCCCGGATCCATCATCATCGTCCACTCCGCCCTGCAACACGCCCGCCGACCCAAACCCGGCGGCGGCATTTACAAACGCTACTTCATCGACACCTCCTACTGCGAAGAAGGCATCCTCTGGCCCTCCTATCCCAACATCGCCGAAATCAACCGCGTCGCCCTCGAAACCGGTTGTGATCGGAACGGCAAATACGCCTTTCTCTACGACACCACCCAGTTCTTTGAGCGCAGGGATTACATGGACAGACTCAACGAGAAAAATCAGGGCAGCATCGCGTTACAATTGTAGCATGCGCTCAGAAACAAAATGTCCTTGATTAAATAGAGGTATTATGAAATATTTATATATCCAAGCCATCCATAACACCAGAAAGGAATCCGACATGGCAGACAAACCCGTCTTATTGACCGACGAGCAAATGCAGCAATTCATCCGCGACGGATATTTGATCCTCCACCCCGACTTCCCGGAGGGATTCCACGAAAAAGTCTATAAACGCATCGATGAATCCTTTGAAAAAAACAGCGGCAGAAATCCCGGCAACAACCTCCTCCCCGCCGTACCAGAACTGCAAGACGTATGGGATCACCCCATTGTACACGGCGCATTTTCCAGCATCCTCGGACCCGATTATTATCTGCACCTGCACCGCCACGTTCACGAAAGCCGCCCGGGTAGCGATGCGCGCACCATGCACAAAGACAGCTTGCACAACAGCCGATTTTGCGCCGACCAAAACCGCCGTCATCACCACTGTCGCTGGATGATGGCGATGTATTACCCCCAGGAAACACCCCGCGAAATGGGACCGACCAGCGTAACCCCCAGATCGCAATACATCACCGCCCGCGACCAGGAAGGAGAACACCTCTTCACATCCGGACCCGCGGGAACCGTCGCACTCATCCACTACGACATCCTGCACAAAAAAGAAGCCAACTACACAGAGATCACGCGCCACATGGTCAAATTCCTATTCACGCGCATGACTGAGCCTACCGAACCGACCTGGGATCACAGCGACGAAACATGGATCGCATCCGACGATCCACAAGAACCGATATGGCAGGCCATGTGGGACTGGCACCTGGGCAAAGCACCCGAACACGCGAGCAATGGGACATCAATCCAAACCCTGAGCGAGCAACTATCTAACCCCAGCGAAGCCGCCGCGCTCCATGCGTCCTACACCCTCGGATTACAGGGCGAAAAAGCGATTCCCGCCATGATCGACGCACTCAAAGATACGGAAGATGAGAACCCACCTCGAAATGTGGGATATGGATTCACAAACGTCGGCGAAGTCGCCGTACCCGCACTGCTCGAACTCACCAAAAATCCGGACCCAAAAATCCGCATGCGCGCAGTCGATGTACTCGGCGACCTGGGCCTGCGTGCCAGATCAGCCACGCCCGACCTCATCGCCCTGTTGCAGGACACCGACGAAGACACACGCGCACATGCCGCAGAATCCCTGGGCACCATTAGTCAGAACACCACGGAAGCTGTGCGCCCGCTCGCCGACATCCTATCTACAGATGAAAGCGACTTTGTGCGACGCAATGCCGCCCTCTCCCTCGCGCGATTGGGCATCCATGCCGAAGAAGCCATTCCCGAACTGGCAGATGCCATGCGCGATGGCAACCACTACGTTCGCGGATTTGCGGTACACGGCCTCTATCGCATCGGCACGCCCGAAGCGCTCAGAGCCGCCATGCATCGCCTCCAGGCACTGCGCTGGGACAGCGAACCCAGAGGTCAGACACAAAGAAGACCTAAAAAGGTAGCTTAAGAGATGGCCTGGAACCCCGTGACCAAACACATCTCAACGCCTTTTGCGGAAAACGTCTCCCCCGACAACGCCCTGCCAGAACACCCGCGCCCTCAAATGGTGCGCCAACACTGGCAAAACCTCAACGGCCTGTGGGACTACGCCCTCGAACCCATCGGCACCACCAGCGCACCTGGTGTCTATCAGGGTCAAATCCTCGTACCCTTCGCCATTGACGCCCCCCTCTCTGGCATCATGGAAATTCTCCGCCCGAACCAGCGACTCTGGTATCGCCGAAATATTACCATTCCCGACGCATGGGAGGGCAAACGCGTACTCCTCCATTTCCAGGCATCCGACTGGGAAACCTCTGTCTATATCAACGGCGAAAAAGCGGGACAACACCGCGGCGGTTACGACCCCTTCACCTTTGACATCACCGACCATTTAACAGACAGCGCGAATGAACTCACAGTCTCCTGCTGGGACGCCACCGAGCAACAGGCCCAGGCCCTTGGCAAACAAATCATGCCGGAAAACCGCCAGGGATTTCGGTATCAACCCACCGGCGGCATCTGGCAAACCGTCTGGCTCGAAGCCGTACCAGAGCAATCCATCCGCACCCTTCGCCTCACACCCGATATAGACGCTGAAAAGATAGATATTATTGTCTCAGGCGAAAACCTGAAGAATTGCCAAATTCAAACAATCGCCTATGACGGCAACCGGCAAATCGCCGAAGCAACCGGACGGGCCGACCATACCATCTCCCTCAATATTCCAAACGCAAAACTCTGGCATCCCGACCACCCCTTCCTCTACGACCTCAAAGTCAAAGTACAACACAACGGCGAAACCATCGAAACCATCGACAGCTACTTTGGCATGCGAAAAATAGCCATCGGCGAAGACGAAAACGGCATCAAACGCTTCCTCTTAAACGACAAACCCATCTTTCAACTCGGTCCCCTGGACCAGGGCTATTGGCCCGACGGCATCCTCACCCCGCCATCGGACGAAGCCATCCTCTTCGACCTCCAGTACCTCAAACAAATCGCCTGCAACATGGTGCGCGTACACGTCAAAACCCATCCCGATCGCTGGTACTATCACTGCGACCAGCTCGGCCTATTGGTCTGGCAAGACATGGTCTGCATGCCCAAATTTGGACAAAACGTCACCCCCGAAGCCGCACAACAATGGCAGACCGAATTTGAAAACATCATGGACTGGCTACACAACCACCCCAGTGTCGTCCAGTGGATCATCTTCAACGAAGGCTGGGGGCAGCACGACACCGAACGCCTCACTGACCACGTCGCACAACGCGACTCCTCTCGCCTCGTCACCAGCGCCAGCGGCTGGGCCGACATGGGCACGGGCGACATCTGCGACATACACGACTACACCTTCTACCCGGCCACAGCGCGGCAACAAAGCGCCAATGACCGCATCGTCCTCCTGGGCGAAGCGGGCGGATTCAACCTCTGCATCCCGGGTCACACCTGGCACGACCACGAAGAGCCATCCGAACACATTGACCACATCAACGACATCACCCGCCCCACATATCCAACGCCACAGGCAATGGAAAACGACTATCGCTTCTGGGTCGAAAACCTCCGCGCAATGGTCGGCCTCACGCCCCTCAACGGCATCGTCTATACCCAGATCACCGACGTCGAACACGAACTCAACGGCTGGCTCACCTACGACCGCAAAATCTCCAAAATTGACTCCGACGAACTCGGCAAAATCCACGCCACACTCTGGGATCCCCCGCAATTTGAAACCACTATCGGACCCCACACCGAATGGCGATACAGCACGGGCGACGTATCCCCTCTCCCCGCCATACACACCTCGCCCCGCGCCAACCTGCCAAACTGCGGCGGCGACTGGTGTCAAACTCACTTCGATGATTCATCCTGGAACGCGGGCAAAGGCCCATTTGGCACAGCAGAAGACACCCCCATCTATCTCCGCACCATCATCGACCTGAATCAACGCCCTGATAAACCCCTATTCTACGTCACCTCATCTGCCGACTGCCAGATCTTTATCAACGGCCAACTCATCCGCAGCCTCCGCGTCAGGCAGCACTCCGCACCCATCTCGGAAACCTGCGCCCTGCTCCATCCCGACGAATGCGACCTCCTGGCCCCTGGCGAAAACACCATCTGCGCCATCCTCTTACCCTCTCAAAGACCCTCTTATCTGAGCGTTCAACTCCTCGACATGAAATAAGGAGACACATGCAACCCAACATCATCATCTTCCTCGTCGATGACATGGGCACGGGCGACACCAGCGCGTATCAGGACTGGACCGGCAATCGCGACGACGAACAACTCCACACCCCCAGCCTGGAACGCCTTGCGCGCCTGGGTGTGCGCTTTACCGATGCACACACCCCATCAACCGTCTGCACTCCCACGCGCTATGCCCTCCTCACCGGACGCTATTGCTGGCGCACGCAACTCAAACACAAAGTCGCCTTTGGTCCCCACTATCCGCCGCTCATCGAAAAAGAACGGCCCACACTGGCCACCATCCTCAAAGAAGCCGGATATCGCACGGGCATCTCGGGCAAATGGCACGTGGGCCTGACCTACACAAAATCCGACGGCTCACCCGCCGAGGGGTGGGACGACGCAGACGTGCGCCAACCCCTGACCGACTGCCCTGAAGAACACGGCTTTGACTACCACTTCATCACCAACCGAAGCCATGGAACCTCTGCCAATGCGGGCTGGATCGAAAACCGCCGCTGCATCGGCGCAACCGGCAAAAATCCTCACGACATCGCGGGTTACGACCTGTACAAAACCGGACCCATGAACTTCCAGCACGCCGTTGGCTTTCTCGACACCCATCTCGACACAGAAGACACAAAACAACAACCCTTCTTCCTCTACTACGCCGCCAATTCCAATCACACACCCCACACGCCGTGCGACGCCCTCAACGGCGTACCCATCGCGGGACAGGCGCACTTCAAAAACGGCAAACGCGAACTCTCGCGCCCACACGCAACCACCAACGATCCCAATGGCTGGGAAAGCACCGAATGGGGCAAACAGCGCGACCAGGTCGGCGGCTGCGAGCACAACACGCCCGAACGCCTCGACTTCATATACGAAAACGATGTCGCAGTCGGCCAATTGCTCAACTACCTCGAAACCCACGACGACCCGCGCAACCCGGGCCACAAACTCATCGACAACACCCTCTTCATCTTCTCCAGCGACAACGGCGCGGAAAACGCGGGCAAAGAATCCAGCGGATACTACCGCGGTCGCAAAGCCCACATCCACGAAGGCGGCCATCGCGTACCCACAATCGCCTTCTGGAAACAGGGCAACATCGGCGACGGCAACGACGCGACACCCGGGCGTACCAGCCACATCACGTATGGACTCAACGACCTCGTATTATCCATCGCAGACCTCGTTGGCATCGAAACATCCCCGCGCACGGGATTTGCCGAAGACAGCACCAGCATCGCGCCCTTTCTCACGGGCCTCAAAGACGATGAATTTGAACCCCACCCCCTCGTCCTTCACGACGACTACATCATGGGCCCCATGCTCTCGCTGCGAGATGGCGATTGGAAATTGATCGTCGGGCAAGAACTCATTCTGCAAGACAAATTAAAACACCACGCCCTCTTCAACTTAAAAGACAACCCCACAGAAGACGAACGCCAGAACCTCATCGCATCAGAACAACACAGCCACCTCGTCGAATCTATGTCTGCAAAATTGCTCAATATTTATCACCAGAGGAACACCCATGCAAACGCCCTTCCCAGCTAAACTACCACTTGAAAAACCGGACCGCGAACTCAGCGCCTCAATGGAACGTATGTACGATATATGGAACCCCCATGAAGACCGCGGCAATGAATTCTTCAGCAACTTCAAATACTCACCTCTCGAAGGATTCTCGCGAGAACCCAACGTCTCTCGCCGCGACCCATCCAAAGTACTTCGCATTGACGGCACCTATTACGTCTGGTACACATGCCGGCGCACAAAAGGCGCGCCCGTAGGCCACGAAAACGCCACCGACGAAATTCCCTCTGTCGATTGGGACCTCGCAGACATCTGGTATGCCACCAGCGAAGACGGCTTTCACTGGGAAGAACGGGGACCAGCCGCCACCCGTCCCTCAAAAGGCGAATTTGGCTGGCGCTCAAACTGCACCCCCGACATCCTCGTCTGGAAAAACAAATACTACCTCTATCACCAGGCATATAGCCAAGTCATTCAGGGCGGCGACTCGTGCCCCGTCACCATCGCCATCGCCGACTCTCCCCATGGACCCTGGACGCGACTGGGCAGACCCATCGTGGAACCCGGTGGCCCCGACGACTGGGACTGCAACTGCATACACGACCCCTTCCCCCTCATCTACAAAGGCAAAATCCACATGTATTACAAAGGCTCGCCCGGACAAAAACGCGGCGGCGCAAACATCATCCGAGCTCAGGGCGTTGCCATTGCCGACCATCCGGAAGGACCATACCAAAAATCACCGCTAAACCCCGTCCTCAACTCCGGCCACGAAACCTGCCTCTGGCCCTACAAAGAAGGTATCGCCGCAATCGTCAGCCTGGACGGACCCGAAAAAAACACCGTGCAATACGCGCCCGACGGCCTCCATTTCGAAATGAAATCCCTGCTCCAGGTACCCCCTGTCGCCCCCGGACCCTTTGTTCCCGACGCATTTGCCGACAACGGCGATGGACGCGGCATCACCTGGGGACTGTGCCACATCAACCCGGACGGCGGGGGCAGCATGAGCGAATCCGTCCTCGCCCGATTCGACTGCGACCTCAGCCGCGATACAGACCGCCCTCTCTTCAAAAACAACAACCTGCGCTTTGACGAACCCACCTACTTCCAGCGCGTCCTCAAACTGCCCGAATACCTCCAAAAGCAAATCCTCAAAGAACAGAATCACACCGACCAAAACACCATCGGAACATAACAGACCTCTGGACGTATGAACTGCTGGGGCTGGGCATAGACACCACAAACTGTCCGGCAAAACAATCCAAAGGAGCCATCATGAAAACGATCTACCGTTTAACACTCGTACAAGGGGTGTGCTATTTCCTGCTCATCGGCGGACTGCTCGCCCTAGCCGCAGAGGCAGTTAAATTTCGCACCGAAGCAGGTCAACTCCAGCAATCAAAATTCGTCATCGCCATACCGGAGTCCTGGAACGGTAAACTCCTGCTGCTGGCGCACGGCTATCGCCCCGAAAATGCGCCCCTGAGCGCCGATTTTCGCACAGACTCACCCACGTACCAGCATCTGCTTACCGATGGCTGGATGATCGCATCTACCAGCTACCGCCGCAACGGAGCGATCATCGTCGATGCGGTAGCGGACATCGAACTGCTACGCCAGCACATTGCCCAAACCTATGGCGCGCCTGAACGTGTAATTGTACAGGGTAGCTCAATGGGCGGTGCGATCGTGACACTGATCGCCGAGACCGCTCCCGAAGGTTATGACGGCTTGCTCGCGTTGGGGGCGGCACTGCAAGTGCGAGATGCAGAGCAACCCCACGAATGGAGTTATACCCCGCGTCTCCCGTTGCTCTTCCTCAGTAACCAGAGTGAAGTGGAGGGACCCCAGGCGTATATCCAGAAAGCGGCAAAGGCACCGAGTGTACCAGTGTTCTGGTCTGTGGCACGCGACGGACACGTCAACCTCAGAGAGATCGAACGGGAAACCGCGTTGCGCGCGCTCGACGCCTATCTGGACACCGGCACGATTGAACGAGACAAAGATGCGACCATCGCTCCAAATCATGTGTCGTCTGCGGAATTTGTGGAAGGAGGGGCTTACACAAAGATAGAGAGTATCTCCTCGACCTACGGCAATATCAACACCGAATTTATCGAGGGCGACCTGCAGCAACTTGGCATCTCTCCCAAAACTCGTTTTCAGGTCAGCTATGGGGAGCAGACGTTCACAGTGTTGCTTGCCACCACTTATGGAGACGTACCGCGCGGAGAATGGGTTGCATTCTTGACAGCGGAAGGCCGCTTGAGGATTGCTCGCAACTACGAAAACGCCTCAAAGACACTTGGGTGTAAGGAGGGCGACAAAATCTTCATCGCGCCCGCCAAATGAACCTTATACAACCAATTGGAGACCCCAATGTCCAATCCCAACATCGTCTATATCTTCTTTGACGACCTCGGTTATGGGGACATCAGCTACCTCAATCCCGAATCCAAAATCCAAACCCCCAATATCGACCGCCTGTCCGCTGAAGGCATGTGCTTCACCGATGTCCACTCGTGCTCCGCCGTGTGCTCCCCTTCGCGCTACGGCGTCTTAACCGGACGCTATTGCTGGCGCACCCGACTGCAAAATGGCGTCCTCAACGGATACTCAGAACCCCTCATCGAACCCGACCGACTGACCGTCGCATCCCTGCTCAAACAACACGGATATCACACCGCTTGCATCGGCAAATGGCATGTGGGATTAAACTGGACGCGCAAAAAAGGCGTCCAGAACCTCGAAAATTACAGATTGGGATGGGATCGAGGCGAAGCCATAGACTTCACCCGACCATTTACCGGCGGACCGTGCGACCTCGGATTCGACTACTTTTACGGCATCTCCGCATCCTTGGACATGCCGCCTTATGTCTATCTCGAAAACAGCCGCACAATCTGTGAACCAACAGCCCGTGCTCCCAGAGGCCTCTTTGGACGTGAAGGACACGCTGCGCCGGGCCTCAAACCCGAACACGTCATTCCAGACCTCACAAAAAAAGCGGTCTCCTTCATCGAAGAAACCGCAGCGGGCAAACAGCCCTTTTTCCTCTACTATCCCGTAACCGGACCGCACACACCCATTGCGCCAAACAAAGCATTCACAGACAAAAGCCAGGCCGGCAAATACGGCGACTTCGTCGTCGAATGCGACTGGGCAGTGGGGCAAATCATGGACGCTGTTGAAAAAGCCAGCGCCACCGACAACACCCTCTTTATCGTCACCAGCGACAACGGACCCGAACGCTTTATGCACGCGCGAAAACAAGAATACAATCACTACAGCGCCTATCACTTCCGCGGCTGCAAACGCGACAACTGGGAAGGCGGACATCGCATCCCCTTTATCGCCCGCTGGCCCGAAAAAGTCGCGGCTGGATCCTTAAGCGACGAAATCACCTGTCTCACAGACCTCATCGCAACAGCCGCCGACATTGTCGGCCATACCCTTCCCGAAAATGCCGGCGAAGACAGTTGCAGCATCCTACCCGTCCTGACGGGCCAGAACGCGACACCCATCCGCGAAGCCACTGTGCATCACTCTTCCAAAGGCGAATTTGCCATCCGCCAGGGCAAATGGAAATTGCTCCTCCACCAAAGCTCCGGCGGCAATGATTATCCCGACGACCCTATAGATGATGCTCCCGGCCAACTCTACGACATGGAAACCGGCTACCGAGAACGCGAAAACCTCTACGCGCAACACCCCGAAATCGTATCGCGATTGACCGACCTGCTCAACCAGTACAAAACGAGGGGACGCAGTGTCCCCATGGAGAAAGCATGAACGCTTCGGACCTATTTGTCAAAGCACTGGAAAATGAAGGCGTGGAATATATCTATGGCGTGCCGGGGGAAGAAAACCTCGCCTTTCTGGAAGCCCTTCGCAAATCGAGCATCAAACTCATCCTGACCCGCCACGAACAGGGCGCCGCGTTTATGGCTGCGACTTACGGACGGCTCACAGGCAAAGCGGGCGTCTGCCTCGCCACACTCGGTCCCGGCGCAACCAACTTTGTGACAGGTGCGGCCTATGCCCAACTGGGCGGCATGCCCCTGCTCATGATCACGGGCCAAAAACCCATCAAAAAGAGCAAACAGGGCCAATTTCAGATCATCGACGTCGTAAGCATGATGGAACCCCTCACAAAATACACCCGACAAATCGTCAACGTAGATATGATCCCCTCCATGGTGCGAGAGGCATTTCGCCTCGCGCAAGAAGAGCGCCCCGGTGCCGTACACCTGGAATTGCCGGAAGATGTCGCCGAAGAACCCGTTGACGAACACACCACGCCGGTCTTTAACATCAGCACATGCAGACGCGGCGACGCCAATGAACGCGCCATTGACGACGCGGTAAAAATGATCAAAGAAGCCACGCGGCCCTTGCTCCTCCTGGGCGCGGGCACCAACCGCAAGCGCATCTGGGAATCCGTGGCGCACTTCCTCGACAAAACCGGCATACCCTTTTTCAATACCCAGCTGGGCAAAGGCGTCGTTGGCGGTCTTCATCCCCTATTTCTGGGCACCGCAGCACTCTCCGATGGCGACTATCTCCACTGCGCGATTGAACGCGCCGACCTGATCATAAACGTCGGACACGATGTCGTGGAAAAACCGCCATTTTTCATGTCACACGACGAAGGGGCAACCCGGGTCATCCACATCAACTTCCAATCGGCCGTGGTAGATAATGTCTATTTTCCGCAACTGGAAGTAGTAGGCGACATTGCAAATACCATCCGGCGCCTCGCCGACAAAACCTGCAAAACAGCCTCGCACGACTTTGACTATTACATGCGCATCCGCGACCAGATTCAAGAACACATACGTCTGGGAGAAAACGACAACAGCTTCCCGGTAAAACCCCAGCGCCTCGTCTGGGACGTCCGCAAAGTCCTGCCCGAAGACGGCATCATTGCGCTGGATAACGGCGTGTACAAAATCTGGTTTGCGCGCAACTACCCAACCACGCAACCCAACACCGTATTGCTGGACAACGCCCTTGCCACCATGGGCGCGGGCTTGCCCTCGGCAATGGAAGCCGCGCGGTTTTATCCCAACCGGCGGGTCATGGCGATTTGTGGCGACGGTGGTTTTATGATGAACAGCCAGGAATTGGAAACAGCCGTAAGACTCAACCTCAATCTCGTCGTCTTGATCTTACGAGATAATGCCTACGGCATGATCCGCTGGAAACAATACGGGATGAGGCTTCCCGATTTTGGACTGGAATTTGACAACCCGGATTTTGTCATGTACGCCAACAGTTATGGCGCGCATGGACACCGCGTGAAATCTACAGAAATGACCGTACCCCTGCTGGAAAAATGTTATGCCAAAGGCGGCGTACACCTCGTCGAAATACCCGTGGATTACTCTGAAAACCAGAAAGTGCTCGTAGATGAACTGCAAGCAAAGACTTGTTTATTATGACGTTATTGCTTCCCTGTTGTTTTTTCAGTAATATTTATCAACAAATCTGTTGACAAATACTTACCAGTAGTGCAAAGAATTTCTTGCATCACTGGCATGACCTAATCCATCAACCTCACATTGTATTGTCTCGCAGAGGACTGGTATCCGCGATACAGACTCTCATCCAGGGGATACGGGGTATAAATATAGATCGCGGAATCCCACGGATTGTACAGAACCACCTCCTCCCGTTCATCTCCGCACACATCCGCTGGAATACAGTGATACCAGGCCATGCGTCCAACGGGTCTGGGGTCCGGAAGA